>NZ_JBSHMS010000016.1:0-23283 GCF_053645575.1 Nocardia sp. NPDC055321 | reverse complement strand
GGGGGGGGGGCCCCGCTCGGGGTTGCCCCCGCCCCCCCCCCCGCGACCCACCTGTTCCTCGGCCGTCAGGCCTTGCCCTGCGCCGAGGACCGGGCCGGGTTGGCCTGCTTCTCGGCCTTCGGATCGAGTTCATCCTGCTTGGCCCGGACGCCCGCCTCCACCCGGTCCCCGAGTTCCTTGTCGACGTTGCGCCAGTACTCGAAGGCCCGGGCCAGGACGTCGGAGCCGACGCCGTTGAGTAGATGGCCGACGATGTTGTCGACCAGGCGCTCACGGGCCGCGTCGTCGAGCACGTCGCGGACCAGGGTGCGGGCCTGGCCCCAATCGTCGTCGTCGGAGCGCAAAGTGTATGCGGTACGGACCATTTCGCCGTCGGTGTGCCAGCCGATCACGGGCCCGGATACCTCGGGATCCGCGTGCGGGCCGCCCTTGGAGTTGGGCACGTACACCGGGTCCGAGACGTTGGTGTAGCGCATCTGGCCGTCCTTGGAATAGGACTGTGCCGGTGCGGCGTGGGGCGAATTGACCGGCAGCAGTTTGTAATTCGCGCCGATGCGGTGGCGATGCGCGTCCGGGTAGGAGAACCAGCGGCCCAGCAGCATCTTGTCCGGGCTCGGACCGGTGCCGGGAACGGAACTGCTGGGCTCGAAGGCGGCCTGCTCGATCTCGGTGTGGTAGTCGGCAGGGTTGCGATTCAGGGTCAGGCGGCCGACCTCGGTGAGGGGGTAGTCGGAGTGCGGCCAGACCTTGGTCAGGTCGAAGGGGTTGAACCGATAGGTCTTGGCGTCGTCGAACGGCATGATCTGCATGTGCAGCGTCCAGCTGGGGAATTCGCCGTCCGCGATGTGCTCGAACAGATCTCGCGTGTGGTAGTCGGTGTCCATGGCGGCCATCTGGTCGGCCTCGTCCTGGGTGAAGAATTCGATGCCCTGGTCGGTCTTGAAATGGTATTTGACCCAGAATCGCTCGCCCGCGGCGTTGTACCAGAGATAGGTGTGGCTGGAATAGCCGTTCATGTGCCGCCAGGTGCGGGGGATGCCACGATCGCCCATGAGCCAGGTGACCTGGTGCGCGGATTCCGGTGACAGGGTCCAGAAGTCCCACTGCATGTCGTGGTCGCGCAGGTTGTTGTCGGCGCGGCGCTTCTGCGAGCGGATGAAGTCCTGGAATTTCATCGGGTCACGCAGGAAGAACACCGGGGTGTTGTTCCCGACCATGTCGAAGTTGCCCTGCTCGGTATAGAACTTCAGTGCGAATCCGCGCGGATCGCGCCAGGTGTCGGGGCTGCCGCGCTCACCGGCCACCGTCGAGAATCGGGCGAGCACCTCGGTCTTCTTGCCCGGCTGGAGGAAGTCCGCGCGGGTGAACGCACTCACGTCCCGCGTGACCTCGAAGACGCCGAACGCGCCGCCACCCTTGGCGTGCGGCTGCCGCTCGGGGACCCGCTCCCGGTTGAACTGCGCCATCTTCTCGATGAGATAGGCGTCATGCAGCAAAATCGGGCCGTCGGGGCCGACGGTCAGCGAATGTTCGTCACTCGGGACCGGAATTCCGGCGTCATCGGTGGTGTGGTTGCGCGGGGTGGACATGTCCCTCCTCTGCAGAGCGGCTATTTCTCGGGGATATAGCGGGCACTGCTGTCGATCTTTGCCGAGCGGTTGCCGTCGACAGCGTTCTGGATGCTTTCCGTGACCAAAGTGTTGACCGTCGCCTCGGCTCCCGGGCTGAGTGGGAACCTGGAAACGCCACGCGACCCGGTGATGACGGGCCGAGTGAACACACCGTGGTTCCTCGACGCTCTACCCGCTCGGCGATCGCCTAATCCGCCGGCGCGTCGGCGGCGGGTGCGGGAGGTTTCCTCGGGCTGTACGCGGGACGAGCTATTCGATCGGTAAATCACCGACCGATCGCAGTCCGGCCTGTGCGTCGACGTCGTCGGTCGGCAGCGCGAGGGGTGTTTGCACGCATTTCACCGGGGTATACGCCCGCTGTGATCAACTCGGGCGGGACGATGTCCGATCGACGCGCTGTCAGCGGCGTTCTGGTCGTCGTTCCGGTGCACGACGAGGTGCGGTTACTGCCCAGGTGTCTGCACGCGTTGCGGCAAGCCGCCCGGCACGTACCGGTGCCGGTGCGGATCCAGGTGGTCCTCGACGATTGCACCGACGGGTCCGAGCGCGTCATCGGGTCGGATATCGAGGTGCTCACCGCGGCAGCGCACAATGTCGGTATGGCGCGAGCCCGCGGATTCGCCTGGGCGGGAACGGATTGCGGATCCGAGACCTGGTTCGCGACCACGGACGCCGACTCCGAGGTGGACCCCGGGTGGTTGTGGAACCAGCTGCGGCACGCCCGAAACGGTGTGGACCTGGTGGCCGGCACCGTCCGAGTCGAGGACTGGCACGGACACAGCCCCGCTGTCCGGCGGCGATACGAGCAGCGATACCGCCGTCGCCCGGACGGCGGTCACGGCCACGTCCACGGTGCGAACCTGGGCTTCCGAGCCGACCTGTATTGGCGTGCGGGCGGTTTCCGTCCACTGCCCAGCGGGGAGGACGTCGATCTCGTGCGGCGAGCGCTCGCCTGCGGTGCTCACCTGGTCTGGGCCGAGGACGTCACCGTGCGCACGTCGGCCCGCACACACGGGCGTGCCCCGGACGGCTTCGCCGCGCATCTGCGCTCGCTCGACCCCCGGGTGGCGGAGGTGGACGGTGCTTGATGCTCCCGGAGCGGTCGAGAGCCCGGTCGCCGCGCGACTTCGTGAGCTCGCCGCCACGAACCAACTCGACCTGCCCTTTCCCGGTGAAGGACGCACCGCGGAGCGGTTTCGCGCGCTCGCGGCCTTGGCTGCGGAAGATACGGTGCTGGGTCGCCTGGCCGAGGCGCACACCGATGCCGCCGCCATCCTGCACGAACTCGGGGCGACGCCGCCGTCACGCGGCGAAGTATGGGGTGTGTGGGCGGCCGAACCGCCCGAACCTGTACTGCGGGCGAGCTTTTCAGGGGGCGGCTGGATTCTCGAAGGCCGCAAACCGTGGTGCTCGGGTGCGACGATCTGTTCCCACGCGCTGGTGACCGCCCGCGTCGGCGCCGAGCGCGGGTTGTTCGCGGTGTCGCTGACCCAACCGGGTGTGCGGCCGGTGCCGGACAGCTGGCACGCGGTCGGAATGCGCGAATCTGACTCCGGCGCAGTCGATTTCGACGGCGTGAGCGCAGCAGCGGTGGGGGAGCCCGGGGACTATCTCACCCGCCCCGGATTCTGGTACGGCGCGATAGGCGTCGCGGCCTGCTGGTACGGGAGCGCGTGTGAGGTCGCACGGCCCCTGCACACCCGGGTGGCGGATGGCAGGGCGAACGCGCACGCGCTCGCCCACTGGGGTGCGGTCGCCGCGGGCCTGCACGCTGCGGGTTCGGTACTGCGTGCCGCGGCGGATCGGATCGATCAGGGCCATCCTGCCGACCCGGTGGCGCGACGGGCACGAGCGCGGGCGGTCCGAGCGGTAGTGGAGTCCGCGGCCACCGACACCATCGACCGGGTGGGCCGGGCGCTCGGCGCGGCTCCGCTGTGCCTGGATGCCGCGCACGCGCGGCGTGTGGCCGACCTGACCGTGTACCTGCGCCAGAGTCACGCCGAATCCGATCTCGCCGACCTCGGCAGTGATACGGCGGGGGAGGATCTTTCGTGGCTGTCCCTGTGATCGACGTGCGTGCCGCCGGCACCGACGACGCGGTGTGGGAGGCGTGGCGGGGGCGCTGCGGGCCCCTGGACGTAGGGGACATGGATCGGCTGACGGTGGTGGCCGCGCATCCCGACGACGAGGTACTCGGGGCGGGCGGACTCATCGCGTCGGCTCGCGGGGCGGGAATCGCCGTCACCCTGGTCACCATTACCGATGGCGAAGGGTCGCACCCGGATTCACCCACCTGCTCCCCGCATCGGCTCGCCGAGATCCGGTCGCGTGAATCGCGCCGCGCGGCAGCCGTACTGGGCACCGATCCACCGATCCGGCTGGGTGTTCCCGACGGTCGCGTCGCCGCTGCCGAGGAGACGGTGACCGACGCCCTGGCCGAGCTGCTCGCCGCGAACGACTCGCCCGCGCATCGGTGCGCGGTGACCTGGCGGCACGACGGCCATCCCGATCACGAAGCCGCCGGCCGAGCCGCCGCGAAGGCGTGCGCGTCGACAACCGTACGATTGCTCGAATACCCGATCTGGATGTGGCACTGGGCCACTCCCGCGCATCCCGCGCTGGCCGGGGTCGACGCCGCGGTCCATCGTCTCGGGCCCGAGGTGCATGCGGCCAAACTTCGGGCGATCGCCGAGTTTCCCAGCCAGACCCGGCCCCTGTCGGACGTGCCCGAGGATGCGCCCGTTCTGCCCGAGCACGTGCTGCACCGATTCACCGGACCACTGGAAACCTACTTCCCATGAGCCGTAAGCGTTTACCCGACGCCTACTTCGAGGAGATGTACGCCCGGAGCGCGGACCCCTGGGACTTCTCGAACCGCTGGTACGAACGCCGAAAACGGGCACTGACCATGGCCGCGCTGCCGAAACCGTGCTACCGCAACGCGTTCGAGCCGGGATGCTCGACAGGCATGCTCACCGCGGAGCTCGCCGCGCGCTGCGATCGGGTCGTCGCCACCGACATCATCGAAGCGCCCCTGCGCACCGCCGCGGAACGGCTGGCCGCGCTCCCGGAGATCGACCCGGCCGCAGTCGAATTCCGTATCTGGGCACTCGGCGACGATTGGCCCGCCGAACAGTTCGACCTCATAGTGCTCAGCGAAGTCGGCTACTACCTCGACCGCGACGCCCTGAGCCCGGCCATCGATGCGGCGGTGAATCATCTCGAGACGGGAGGCACACTGCTGTGCGTGCATTGGCGTCACCCCGTAGCCGACTACCCGCTCGGTGGTGGCGAGGTGCACGGCATCATCGCGAGCCGATCAGGGCTCACGTCGATAGCGTCCTATCGGGACGAGGATTTCCTCCTCGACGTCTACGAGACGTCCCACACCGGTCCATTCTCGGTGGCCCGGCGCGAGGGGCTCGTCTGACTACCTTTCGCTGTCCGGCATGGTTGTCGAACCGGTCGCTGTTTCACCCAATCGGAACTGCGCGGCTCGTTGGACGAGACGTTCGCTGAATGTCTCGTCCCACCCGGCCGCTTCCGGCTCGGGCAGTGCCGCACCGGCGCGAGGGCCCTTCGCGAGCGGCGTGTGATGCGTTGTGCCGGAACCGGAAGCGGCTTGCACCAGGATCCGGACGAGCCAGCGTATGTACCCTTCCACGCTCATGCCCGCGCACTCGGCGGCGTCGTGCACGGCCTGCCAGTCGCTGTCCCCGGATGTCAGGGTCAGGGTGAATTCGCGATCCCCGCTCATGTCGTGCGCACCGCCGTTCCTCCGCGTCACCGCGTGTGGAGTCCGTGCCGCTGCGCCGCGGGCGACATCGGCGCGAATGGCCGAGCGTCAAAAGTGCGAAGTCCCAACCCTGCCCGTCATCGAGTGGGCACACTTTGCCCCGGTCATACCCGTCGTGGTGAATCTCAATCACAACGGCGGCCGGAAGTCACGCGGCGATCGGCCGCGCGCGTCGATACCGGAGTCCGCGCACGGGTCACTGCCCGAGCTGGGACAGTGCGAACGCGGTGAGAAAGCCTGCGACAGTGATCAATCCGATCCACAGGTGTGCGTTCTCGAACGCTTCGGGGATCATCGTGTCCGCGATCATTGACAGGATCGCGCCACCGGCCAGGGCGGTGATGCCGGCCAGCACCGAGGCGGACACCCCGCCCAGCAGCGCGTAGCCCGTCATCGCCGCGAGCGCGCCGGCCACCGCGATCGCGGACCAGACCCCGAACACATATCGCGTGCTCCGTCCGGCCCTGCGCATACCCGACGCACTCGAAAGACCCTCGGGCACATTGCTGATGAACACCGCCGCCACGGTGACCACGCTGACCGGTCCGCCACCCAGCAGGCTGGCGCCGATGACGATCGACTCGGGCACCCCGTCCAGCAAGGCTCCGACGGCGATCGCGGTCCCGGAACCAGCTTGCTCGTCTTCGGACGGTTGCTGATCGCCCGAGCGCTTGCGATGGCGTGCGCCTCGCTTCGCGAGCACGACATTCGCGGCCGTGTACAACGCCGCCCCCGCCACCGCGCCGATGACGGTCGGCCCGAGCCCGCCCTTGGAGTGGGCTTCGGCGATCAACTCGAACGAGACCGCCGACAGGAGCACGCCACTGCCGAACGCCATGATCGAGGCGACGACTCGCACGGGGATCCGCGTGAGGTACACCGCGACAACACCCAGCACCAGCGCGGATCCCGCCAGCAGACCCCACCCGCCCGCTTCCCACACACCCGACACCGACCAACTCCTCAGCACCGACACGACACTGCGTCTCCGCGGTAGCGGAGGCGTGGCACGCAATACCCTCGACGATCGCCGTCAACCGAGCTGCGACGCGTATGCGTGACAGTAGGCGACTGCGGCGTGCTCGGCGTCGGTGACGGGTCGGCAATGCATGAATTCCGACCACCGGGATATCGCTGGGGCGACATGACCCTCGATCGCACGCCAGGAGGCCATATGTGTGCGTACGAATCCGAATCTGCCCGGCTGCAACGCGAGCGCGACGACCTGGAGGCGCAGCGCAGGTCGTTGACCGGCACCATCGAAGGTGTTCGGGCCGGCGATGACCCCACGACCGGTCCGGAATATGTCGACGCCCGCGAAAAGCGAACCTTGGCCGAGGCACGGATCACGGAAATCGATCGTGCGCTGGCGGCTCGGCGAGACAGCGACGGTTAGTGAACAGACGCCGCGGCCAACCCACACGACACGAGAGCCCTTGTGTCTGAAGCTATCTGGCCGGTCGTGAGAACACGAGGAGATCGCATGAATCGAGAACCTTTGCGCATCGTGGACGACACTCGAGCCGCAACAGCCCACCGGTCGCCCCTGATCGATACCACCGCACGGGTGGCCGCGGCCGCCGTGGCCGGCTCCATCGCGACCGATCCGGACTCGAGCTGGTACAAATCGCTCCGGATGCCGCGCTTTCAGCCGCCGCGCCAGGTTTTCCCGCTCGCCTGGTCTTTGGTCTACGCGGATATCGCGTTGTCGACGGCGGCGGCGCTGGACCGCGAGTCCGGCAGCGACGAGCGTTCGGCGCTGATGCGTGCGCTGGAGATCAATCTGGCCGTGAACGCGGCGTGGAGTTGGCTGTTCTTCCGCGCTCATCGCCCCGGCGCCGCGGCACTGACGTCGGCGGTACTGACCGCGAGCGGTGTGGATCTGGTGCGCCGGGTGGGACGGGCGCGGCCGGCCGCCGGAGCCGCCTTGGCGGCATATCCCGCGTGGTGCGGGTTCGCCACGGTGCTGTCCACGGCCATTTGGCGGCGCAACCGCTGATCGGCCGGCTTCAACAACGCCCCGGGTTGCGCGGCGGTGTCCGACGCGATTCGGTTCGCCGACATGGTGCGGACGACCGGCCGACCGATGGGCCGCGCTCCGGGTTTGCCGGACCTGAAAACCATTGTCGTGGCGAGGAAGTGGGTTTCGCCCCGGTGACGCTGTCAATGGTTCGCCGTTGCGAGCTCGAGGAGAAGGCTGCGATCGTGGCCGCCTTGCCGTCGAGTGTGCCGCTGCCCCGGTAGCTGTGCTCGCCCCCACGCCGTGTCGGCCACACAGTGTGTGCCTCCCTGGCGGGGTGCTCGCCGGGGCTCGCCCGATCCACGCGGATGGACATCGGGGTTGTGTGGTGTGTCGCCCCGGAGGCGGACCTTTTGTGCCAAGTGTCTCGGACAGTATTGATAGACGACTTCGTCCAAGATAATCTCGGCCACAGTGTGGGTCAGAGTGGTCTCACAGCGAGACAGATGGAGTCGAAGTATGGCGCTGCGCGCCTCTATTTCCGGCCGATTGGCCGTGGCGGCCTTGGCATTCACCGCGTCGGTGGCGACGTTCACCACCGCGGTCGCGACGGCCGAGCCGGACGGGAACGCTCCCGTCGCCGTTCAGCCGGCACCCCCGATCGCGATACCGCCGGAACTCGATTCCGGCTTCTATCAGCCGCCCGCCGACGTTGTCGCGGCCAAAGCGCCGGGCGAGATCATCTCCGCCCGCCAGGTCAATGTCGCCAACGCGGGGCTCATCCCGCTCAACGTCGACGCCTGGCAGGTGGTGTACCGGTCCAACAACTCCCGAGACGAGCCGATCGCCGCCGTCGCGACGGTGTTGAAGCCGCGCGGATCCGCGCCGGACAAGCTCGTGTCGATGCAGATCGCGGAGGACTCCCTCGCCCAATACTGCGCGCCGTCGTATGCCGTGCAGCAGTGGTCGGTCTCGACCTTCGTCGGGCAGATCGTGGTCCCGCTCGAGTTCCTGGTCTCGCAGGCCGCACTCCAACAGGGCTGGGGCGTGGTCATTCCCGATCACGGCGGACCGAACAGCGCGTTCGGCGCGGGCCCGCTGGCCGGGCGGATCACCCTCGACGGCATCCGCGCCGCCCGCGCGTTCGACCCGATGCGCTTGGCGCCGGACACTCGAATCGCCATGTACGGCTACTCCGGCGGCGCCATCGCGACCGGCCATGCCGCGGAACTGAAATCGACCTACGCGCCCGAACTCAACATCGTCGGCGCGGCCGAGGGCGGCGTTCCCGCGGACTTCGGCCCGCTGCTCGACATCGGCAACGGCCAGGTCTGGGCCGGCATGATCATGGCCGCGGTGCTCGGCCTGGGCCGCGAGTATCCCGAGTTCGACGCGCTGCTCGATCGCGATATGGATCTGCTCGGCAAGGGCCTGTCGGTGATCAAGGGCGGCCTGTGCGTGCAGTACAACACCGCGCTGTTCCCCTTCGCCAACCTGAAGGGCATGCTGCGGGTGCCCGAGGGCGACCCGATGCGCAATCCGGTGGTCCGCGACGTCCTGGACAAGACCCGGATGGGCAAGTCGACCCCGGGCCTGCCGATGTTCATCTGGCAGGCCAATCCGGACGAGCTGATTCCGGTCGGCCCGGTCAACACCCTGGTCGATACCTACTGCCGTGATCCGAAGGCCCAGATCCAGTACACCCGTGAGCATTTCGGCGAGCACATCGCCACCGAGGTCTCGGGCGCGGCGACCGCGCTGCTGTGGTTGCGTGACCGTCTGGACGGCGTTCCGGCGGCACCGGGCTGCTCGACGTCCGAGGCCGGGCTGCTCGCGCTGAATCCCGACGGGCTGGCATTGCTGGCGCACACCTTCGGCGAAACCATCGCCTCCGCCTTCGGCAAGCAGATCGGCGTCAAGTAGGGCGAGTGTGCCGAGCGCCGGCCGGGTCGGTCGTGTGTGCGCGCTGCCGGGCCCGCGCCGACGGGCCCGGCAGGTTCGGTGCGAGCCGGCCACCGTCGCCCGTCGGTCGCCCGGCGAGTCGAAGATGGACCGCCAAGCTCGTTCGACGGGAGGCGCCGCCGGGCGCGCACTGCCTACCTATCCGAGGCGAGACCGCGTGACCGACTAATCCGTTGCGCCACTGCGTCATTCGTAAGCTGTGATCGCCCGCTACTCGACGGGCCGGGCCGCGGGAAAGGTCCAGGTGCCATCGAGGATGTTCTGATGCGGCTGGTAGAGGCGGACCATGTAGTTCCAGCCGGGCATTGTCGGCAGGCAGTTCGGGGTCCGGTCCTCGCAGCCGCCGAATCGGATGTCGACGGAGTTGTCGGAGTTCTTCGTGGCGGTCACGTTGTTGACCGAGTAGGCGTTCAACGGATTGGCGTCGTAATAGCCCTGGGCGTTGTAGAGGCTCACCGACCAGAACCCGTCCACGGGAACGTCGCCGACGTGCAGCGTGTAAACGGTGCGGCCGCTGTTGTCCGGCGGGGTCACATTGAGGTACAGCGCGTCTTTCTCCGGGTTTCCGCCCCACGCCGACGCCGCGGTGATCAGGTGGCGCACCTCGTCGACCTGCCCCTTGGGGCCGAAGGCGTTCCGGGTGTCGGGCAGGGTGGACGCGAGGGCGAGTAGGGCGTCGCGGACCGCGTTCTGAGAGTCCCTGTCCCACTGGGGAATCTCGAAGCTGCCCTTGGCCTTCTGCTCGACGGTGATCGCGTCCTGTAACTGGTGGACGGTGTCGAGATCGGCAGGATTGGTCGGGTCGGCGAATGTCCGGATTCCGGCCAGCATGTAGCGGGTGCCGATCGTGTCGCGGTCGTAGGTGTACGTGCCGGGTTTGTAGACGACCTCGGGGACGTATTCGTCCTCGGTGAGGATCTGCATGGACATGAATCGACCACCGGCATCGGGCAGAGTGATCGAGACCGGGCCGGCGTCGAGGTCGAATACCGCTGAGGAGTAGAGGGTGTCGCGGTTCGCGCGGACCACGGTTTGGTGATCGATCGGCATGGGTTCGCGGATGTGGTGGATATTGCCGATCCCGACCTGGCCGACGGTGAGCGCGAACTCGCGGTCGCTCTCGGCACGCACGAAGTTGTCCGGGGTGACCAGGATCGGTTGATTCGCCGGGTACTGCGGGGCCGGGCTCGACGTCGGTGTGGTGCCCGCCTCGCCGGAGTCGTCCGATGTCGAGCCGCAGGCGGCCACCGACGCGCAGGTCAGGGCCGCACCCAGCAGAATCGCACTCCATCGAAGCGGTTTCACGTCTACTCCTCCAGGAGGTCGCGGTGCCTGTTCGGTCTGAACCTGCGACGACGCTAACCGTGCCTGTCGGCCCCGTGCCTCACCCCGGCCGGGTGATATCGCGGCCGACTGGACTGCACGTCCGCCGCCCGCTGGAGGTGGGCGCTACCGGTGGCTGTTGCAGAGGAACGAGCCGCCATTGAGTAGGTCGCACAGCACCCATTCGACGCCGTTCCAGTACATGTCGCTCGAGCCCTGGCTCACCGAGAACCCCACGTCGCCGCCCAGCGCGCGTTCGAACGATCCTGTCTCGGTCGCCGCGACAGGTGCGGCGGGTGCCTCGGCGGCCGGCTGCAGGGTCAGCGGCGCGGCGCCCGCTGTTCCCGCTGCGGCGGCGGTGATCAAGCATCCGGCCGCGACCGCGAGAATGCGTTGGGTGACAGTGGTTTTCATGGGGGCTCCTCGTGCGCCGTGATACCGGTGCCACCCTACGCACGTCTGAAGTATTGGAGTTTCAAGTTCGCTGCCCCCAGTTCTGTGGTCGGCGTGACCGGCGGGCGTGCTGCCGCCGGGTCTCTCAGGGGGTGGATGTCGTGCGGCTGATGGTGCGAGCGATGCCGAGGGCGGCAAGTTTGTCCGGGTTGCGGATGCCGTAGCCGTTGACGATCGTGTCGCCGGCTACGTCGAACACCAGCAGCGCTTCGAGCTTGTCGGCGACGTAGCACGCCAGCGCCGGTTGGCCGTTGCAGTTCACCGTCTCGATTCGCACCTGGGGGCGGCGCTGCGCGTAGCGGAAGACGCCCATGAGCAGGGCGCCGACCCGCTCGGCGCCGGTCATCACCAGCTCCGGGAGTGCGGTGACCTTGCCGCCGCTGTCGGTGGTCCAGGTGATGTCGGGCGCGAGCATCGCCAGTAGACCCTCCATGTTCCCGGTGGTCGCGGCGGCGATGAAGCGTTCGGTCACCGCGGCGGTTCGCGTCGCGTCGACGGGTGCGTAGCGTTTGCGCCGGGCCTGCACGTGATTGCGGGCACGGCGGGCGGTCTGGTGGAGGGCGTCGACAGATTTGCCTGTGGCGGAAGATATTTCGTCGTAGTCGAAGCCGAAGACCTCGCGCAGGACGAAGACGGCGCGCTCGAGGGGAGTGAGCGACTCCAGCACCACCAGCATCCCCATCGAGACCGATTCGGCCAGCACCACATCGCTCGAGGCGTCGCCGTCGGCGAGCAGTAGGGGTTCGGGCAACCACGGGCCGACGTAGTCCTCACGGCGACTGGCGCCGGCCCGCACCGCGTTTAGCGCCTGCCGGGTAACCAGTTGGGCCAGATAGGATTTGGTGTCGCGGACGGTCGTCAGGTCTACCTTCCGCCATCGAAGATAGCCGTCCTGCAGCACATCGTCGGCTTCGGTGGCCGAACCGAGGATTTCGTAGACGATCGTGAACAGCAGCGGTCGCAGGTTCACGAAGCGCTCGGCGTGCTCATCGCTGAAACTCACGGGTGCACAGCTCCTTCCGGCTCGAACTCGCGGAGTTCGCCACGCCTGCCCAAGCCCATGAAGGTGGGAATCGCACCGGGCTTGCGGGCTTCCTTACGAATGGTCCCGATCGGCCCGGCCAGTCCGACCCGTTCCTTGATCGTCGCGGCTACGCGCCCGCCGAGGTACATCGATACGGGTGTGTCGTCGCGCCGACTGAACTGCATCACACCCGCCCGGGAACCCAGGCCCAGGGTGCACGCCACGAAAGCGACGTCCAGCACGCTGGGGTCGGCTCCCGCGATCCGGGCCAGCACATTGTCCGCGGCCTGCGCCCCCAGGGGCTGGGCGGCGTAGCAGCTCATCCGCAACGGCCGACCGGACGGCGCCACCGCGTCCCCGGCGGCGACGATGCGCTCGTCGTCGACACTGGTCAGGGTCTCGTCGGTCAGCAATCGGCCCAGCTCGTCGGTTCGCAGCCCGCTGCGTGCCGCCAGCTCGGGTACTCCGAATCCGGCAGTCCAGATCGTGAGCGCGCTGGTGAGCACGTCGCCGTCGGCCAGGACGACCTCGCCCGCCCGCACCTCGCCCGCCCGCACCTCGCACACTCGCGCCCGCTCGCGCACCTCGACTCCGTTCCTCGCCAGCCACTTCGCCACCGACCGCCGGGCCGGCTTCGAGAAGTTCGCCGCCAACATACCGCTGCTCGCCATCGTGACCGGGTGGCCGTGCTCGACGAGTTCGGCGGCGGTCTCGATCGCGGTGAGCCCGCCGCCGACAACGACGATCGGGGCTTGCTCGGGTAGCGCGGCGAGCGCGGTCCGCAACCGCTGAGCGTGCTCGTATTCGGCTATCGGAAAGGCGAATTCGGACGCGCCGGGGACAGACGGGGGCACCGCCGCCGTACTGCCGACGGCATAGACCACGTAGTCGTATTCCAGGGAGCCACCCGAACCCAGTTCCACTGTGCGAGAAGCGGTATCGATGCGCACGGCTTGGTCGACGACCAGCCGCACACCCGCGCCGAGCAGCGTGTCGTAGTCGACGGTGGCGTCGCGCGTGCCGGCCACGAACTGGTGCAGTCGCATGCGCTCGACGAACGCCGGTCGTGGATTGACCAGTGTGATCTCGACATCGGGCCGGAGCCGGAGCCGGTTGGCCGCGACGGTGCCCGCGTAGCCGCCGCCGATCACGATGACCTTGGTGATGGGAGTGAAATCAGTCATGCCCAGGAGACACGTCTCAACGGCTAGATCTGATAGGAAGTGATGTAGGTCACTCTCGAGTGCCGCGATGTGGGAGAGATTCAAGCTGCTCGCCAACTCTTCCCCTTTCAGGATAAGCGACGGCCCGGGGCTTGCCGCAAGGCCCGGGTGATGCGGCAGAATCGCTCGTCCCACCGGGTAGACGAAAGGATTCACGTGTCCGAAAAGCTCGATGAAGGCCCGTTCTTCCACGGCACGATCGCGGATTTGCGCGCGGGCGAGTTACTGACCGCGGGCCGCCCGTCGAACTATCGCCCCGAGATCGTGATGAACCACATCTATTTCACCGCCCTCGTCGACGGGGCGGGCCTCGCCGCGGAGGTCGCCGCGGAACTGGCCGGGGGAGAGGCGATTCCGCGGGTTTACGCGGTCGAGCCGACCGGGGATTTCGAGAACGACCCGAACGTGACCGACCGGAAGTTCCCCGGCAATCCCACCCGGTCGTACCGCAGCAGCGCCCCGCTACGCATCGTCGGCGAGGTGACCGAATGGACGCGGCTCACGCCCGAGCAGTTGCAGATGTGGCGGGATCGGCTGTCGACGCTCGTACGGGGCGAGATCCTGAATTGACGCCGAACCTTCGGCTACGGGGCCGACGCACTCGGAAGGCCTCGAGTTAGGTAGGCGCCGCATCAGCTCTGCCCGACGGCTTCCGCCCGTCCGCGTGGTGCGGTGCATCCTCTGCGGGCTTCGGTTGTTCGGCAGGTAAGAGAGAGGATCGGTATCGGCGGAGCCGTCACGAACACCGCGGTTCGTGACGGTTCCGCCGAGCCGCCAGAACCGGGGGCAATACCGAGTACATGCCCTGCGGTATCTTCCATGCGATCGCCGCACCCAGGTCGGCGCGCAGAGGAAGCACTCCACTTGATCAACAAATCCTTTGCGGCCGCCGCGCTCTCGGTGAGCGCCGCCGCCCTGCTCGCGGCACCGCCCGCGTCCGCCGACCCGGTCAACTGGGGCGCCGTGTCCCTCAGCACGTGGGGCAACGTCTACGCGTTTTCGGTGAACCAGCCGACCGAAGCCGACGCCATTCGAGCCGCCGACCGAGCGTGCAAGGGTCAGGGCATCATCGACTGCCGGATGATGGTGACGTTCGCGAACGGCTGTGGCGCGGTCGTGACGAGTCCGCTCGCGATCGTGGCGGGGTTCCCGATTGTGGGCTTCGGTAAGGGGGCGACCCCGGCGGAGGCCTACGCGGACGCCGCCCGCAACCTGCCCACGGGTACCGGCAGCGTCGGCTCGATCAACCGCGAACACGCCTGCACCCAGCTTTGATCTGACTCCAGCACGGTCTCCGGCTCTGGCGGGTACTCGTGCGCTGGGGCACTGTCGGTGTGATCCGTTCTGGGCGTGCACTATTCGTTCCGCATCGGGGTTCGACAGCAACGTTGGCGCGCCCGGAATCGCTGGCTCACGCGAGACCGTCCAGGATGGCTGCCACCTCGCGGGCTCGCAGGACGACACCCACGTGTCCGGCCGCCAGATCATGGACCTCGAAGGGGTTGTCGGGTGTGAGGCGGTCGGCGTCGTGGATCATCTTCGTCGCCAGCGCCGGCGGGATGACGTTGTCTCGGGTGAGACGGATGTAGGTGCGGGGTATTCGTCCCCATGTGTCGGCGTCTACACGGGCGTCGGCGAAGCTGGTGTGGGCCCCGTCTTCAGGCTGCATGCCGAAGTTGATCACCGTCAGGGTCTGTTCCAGTGTGGCTTCGGGCATATTGATTCGGCGAAAGTCTTCCAGCGCCAGCGGATCCGGGGAGCGGAGATTGAATCGGATCAGGCCGCGGGACACCTGCTCCATTCCGAGAAACAGCGAGTGCTCGGTGTCCGGGACGGGCGTGTCCGTCGTGGCCTCGGGGGTCTGGCTCAGCGCCATCGCTGAGGGGGCGGCCGGCGTCGATGGGCAGAACGCCGAGAGATACACCAGGCGGTGGATGGCTTCGGGGACGGCATTGCCGACCAGGCCGATCGTGATCCCTCCGAGGCTGTGGCCCACGAGGATGACCGGACCATGCCGCCGGACGCGCCGCACAACCTCGACCACGTGAGCAACGTTGTCCTGCACCGTGACCGCGGACATCGGTGATGGTGACGCGGCGAACGCGGCAAGGTCCTGCACCTGGTAGGTCAGCGGAATCGAGGCATCGAGCCCGTGTCCGGGAAGATCGACCGCCAGGCTGCGGTGGCCGAGCAGCGCGAGTTCACGGACCACGGGAGTCCAGTAGAAGCTGTTGCTGGTCAGGCCGTGTACGAACACGAACGTCGGAGCGGTGGCAGCTGTTTCGCTGTCGTGCCGAGCTGATTCGATCATTGGAGTCCTTCCGCCGCGCACTGTTCAGTCCAGGCCGAACGGTATGTCCCTTGCATCGAGGATCAACGCGAATATCTGGAGATACGGCGATTTCCGGAGCTAGTGTGCCTATCAGAAATGCAATGACCGTGCCGCGAAACGCACGGGCGGTCAGTCGATTTGCAATGAGATGCCGCTGAACGCATGCCGACGCGACACCGTGACGCCGAAAGGGAACCGCACCGATGCCGGGCGCCAGACTTAGCTTGCAGGAACGGGAGTGCATCGCGGCGGGATTGGCCGAGGGGCTGGGGTATACCGAGATCGCGGGTCAGCTCGCGCGGCCGGCCTCGACGATCAGTCGCGAGGTGAACCGCAACGGAGGCCCGAGCCGATATCACGCCGACCGAGCGCACCGGGCAACGGCAACGCGATCGCGACGCGGCAAGATCATTTCGCCTCGGCCGGCGTCGAGTGCGTCATCCGATGACGACGATGCCGTGCGTGCCTTCGCGGCTCGGTTCACCGATTTGTTCGTGTACGACGGCATGCCCCGAATGCAGGCGCGTGTACTGACCTGCCTGCACCTCACCGACTCCGGAAGCCTGACTGCCGCCGAATTGGTGCGCCGCCTCGGCGTGAGCCCGGCATCGATCTCGACGGCTGTGCGCGCCCTCGAGCAGCGGGATCTCATTCGCCGGGAACGTGATTCACCCCGCCGCGACCGCTACTACATCGACGATCGAACCTGGTACCGCACCACCCTCAATCTGGCCCGCGCCTCCGAGGAGAAGGTGGAGGCGGCTCGCCGCGGCGCCGAAGTTCTCGGCGCGACGACCCCGGCGGGCATTCGCCTGAACGAGATCGGCCGGTACCTCGACTATCTCGGCCGCGAGATGGTCCAGGCCGTTGAACGGTGGCACGAATCAGGACTCCCTACGATCACTGATCCGCGATAGCGGCGCAACAACACTGGTCCCGAACAGGTCTCTATGCGGCAGTGGTGGTCGGCCTGCCGACGCCCGGTCACTTGCCCTTTCGTGGTCTGGACGCTGGCCGCCCCGGTTACCCGTTGCTTCGTCAGTGCGAACCAGGCCCGCGGCCCGGGTGAGGGCGTGGAAGTGGTGTGTTCCCAGTGCGGTTATTGGCCCGTGTACTCCCACCGCGGAGTGCGGTGCGGCAGCGAAGTGCGTTGCGGCCGAGGCGAGCAACTCCGCGGTGAGTGTGTACGGTTCGGGTCCTTCCACGACAACCGTGGCCGGCTCCGAATCATCTTGTGCGCGTGCGGTTGCCGCGACGACGGTGCGTCCGTCGAGATCGGGAAGGCGGTGTCGCCACGGTAGGTTGCCCGCGATCCACTCGGCGGCGTGGTTGATTGCGGTGGTGCGCAGGACCGGGCGCGCATGGTGCGCGACGAGGCGCACGGCGGGGGTGAGCTGCCCGAACCAGCCGAGCCCGACATCGACGCGCCGTAGTTGCGGGTAGGCGTCGGGCAGCCCGTAGTGTTCGCCGCCGCCCATGCTCACCGCGGTGCGCCTGGTGCCCGCGATCGAGAACCGAAGCAGCCGTTCGCCGTTGTGCGTGCTGGCCATTCCGAAAGGGTCGGACGCTACGGCGCGATACCCGAAGGATGATTCGGTGATCACCCCGACCAGGGAGGCTCGGGTGCCCGGGGTGGTCATCGAGATCGTCTGCCGCAGTGTCGGGACGCGGTCGAAACCGGGCGTGCCGGGCGCCCCGGGGGCCAGGAAGTATCCGATCTCCACCGCGTGCGCGCTCTGCCCAGCCTGGTTCAGGGCCAGGGCCGCGGCGAGGTGTCCGGGGACGAAGTCGTAGCCGAACGCCGGGATGAGCAGGGCTCCACTGTCGGCGGCCGGCATGTTCAGCGTGCGGAACATCCACTCGATGAACGGCGGCTCGCCGGTGGAATCGAGATAGACCGCCCCCGCGCGAGCGGCCGAGCGGGCAACTTCGGTTCCCAGCCGCAGAAACGGTCCAACGGTGGAGATGAGGACGTCGTCGGCGTCCAGCAGGTTGTCCAATGCCCCGGGCGCGGTGACGTCGGCCTCGACGATTCCGCACGCTGACCCGGATCGCTGTGCGCGGGCCCGCAGGCGGCTCGGGTCCC
Source organism: Nocardia sp. NPDC055321 (assembly GCF_053645575.1). Taxonomy (NCBI): domain Bacteria; kingdom Bacillati; phylum Actinomycetota; class Actinomycetes; order Mycobacteriales; family Nocardiaceae; genus Nocardia; species Nocardia sp. NPDC055321. The sequence continues at coordinate 5,493 of NZ_JBSHMS010000016.1, read as the reverse complement.
GCCCGACGAGTATCACCTCGTGGTCGGGCTGGGCGGCCAGCCGGTCGAGCACCAGCGATCCGGTGTATCCGGTCGCGCCCAGCAGGATGATTCGAGACACCGGTGGCGTCCTTTCAGCGAGTCGAGTTCGCGCGGTAGTCAGTGTCGTTTCGACGGCCGGGCGGGCTGTGGAAGTCCCTGTGCGCGTGCGTCTTCGACTTCCCGGTGGTATCGATCGAGTGCTTCGGGGGAGTAGTGGCGGTCCCAGCTGCTGTTGCCGTAGCGCAGGCGCAGCTTCATGAACACGCCGAACCAATGCCGGGTCAGCACGTCGGGGGTGACGCGCCACCACATCCGGTGCGCTGCGACGCTGAATCGCTGCGCGGGAGTGGGTTCGATCTCGAGCATGTCCAGCAGCCGGGGTTCGAGTACGGCGAAGGCGCTGGTGCGCAACAGATTCGCGATCGGCCATGTCGCTGCGGTCCACACCGGGCCCGGAATCCACGGTGCGACGGCCGGGCGCGGGATCGAGAAGGCCAGAGACAGCAGGAATTTGCCGGTTCCGGTGCCGCGGGCCATCGGGATCCAGGTCTGTTCCCAGTACTCGAGGAACTCGGGATAGGTATCGGGCAGCCCGCGCACACCGAACAGATCTCCGAGCTGCAGGCCGCCGATGTAGGCGTCGTGGACGAACTCCGGCTCCTGCGGGCCGTGTAACTGCTCGTAGGCGTCGAGGACGGGTTTGAGGATCCCCGCCCACGTCCAGGCCCACACGTCCTTGTTCCAGGCGTGGTAGCGGCGCCCGTCCTCGTGGGTGCCCTCGACGTGACGGTGCACCTCCTTGATCGTGCGGGCGATCAGATCTCGTTGTGCCCCTTGGGCGAACGCGATGCCGGCGACCAGGTCCGCGGTGTCGAGGAACCGGCCGACGAAGTCTTCGAACGGGACGTTGTGCCGGTTGGCGAGGTTGGTGACACGGTCGTGGTCGTCGACGCCTTTGCCGGTGTCCTCGCTCATGACCACGGTGATCAGGATCGGTAGCGCGGCATAGAACGCGGCGCCGTCGCTGATGATCGTGTGCATCGGTGTTCCCGGCCCGGTGCGGTCTCCGTATCGAGCCAGTCGTTCCTTCGCGCTGGTAGCGACCTTTTTCGCGGAGTTCCGCGTAGCTGTCTGACTAGTCATTCAGCTAGAGTAGGTGTAACCGATGGTGATACACAAGAGTGAATGACTAGTCAGTCCAACGAGGGTCTAGGATCGTGCCATGACCGCCGCGCCCGCACGCTCGAATCACAACGGCACCGGCAGCCTGGACGACGACCTCACCCGTCGCCGGCGCAAGGAGATCTCTCTCGGCGCCTGCGCGGTCTTCGACGAGCGCGGCTACGCCAACACCCGTATCGCCGACATCTCCGCGCACCTGGGCATCGGCCAGGGCACCATCTACAAGTACTTCACCGGCAAAGACGATCTGATGGACTACATCATCGGATACGCCGTGCGCCGCATGCTCGCGGCCATGCGTGAGGACCCCGTGGTCGGCGCCGACGGCACCGGACTCGCGCACTTCCGCGACCAGATCGCCGCGGTGGCGCACCGGCTACTGGACATGGCCGCCACCGAACCGGTGCTGATCAGGGTTCTGCTCATTCAGGCGCCCGCCGCCCGCCCGGCCGCCATCGACGAACTCGTCGATCAACTGTCGGCTACGACAGCCGCCTACCTGCGTACCGGAGCCGATCAGGGATACCTGCGGGAGGGGTTGGACGTGACCGCGGTCGCCGACGCGATGACCGGGATCGCCGTGCCGGCGATGCGCCGGGTCCTGCGCGGCGACCTCGACGCCGCCGCCCGCGCGGCCACGGCCGGCACCATCGGTGAACTCATCACCACCGGCATCACCGCCGGGTAAGGCACTGCGGATCAGCCTGGGCCACGGTTGGTTTCGATGCGCACAGAGTGCGCCACCTCTACCCGAACGGCTGTGCGCTCCGACGAGTTGGCGTCCACCGACACGAAAAGCTCGGAACCACACGATTTCTCCACGGTTGGCTCCCAGTTCGAACATAACCGGTCGATACCGTTACCGCGTGGTTGGTCGCAACAAGTCGCGGAATCGCTTGAACCCCTTCGCATACGCGCTGCAGGTCCTTGCGGTCGGCGCATTGGCCGTGGCATGGCTGGCAATCGGGCGCGCAATTTACTCGGAGTCGGGAGCCAATCCGCGGGTCGAGCTCGATGCGGGTGGAATGTTGGCGACCAACTTCGTCGTCTATTGGCCATTTCTGTTGGTCGTCAGCCCGCTGGTGTTCCTCACCGCCCTTTTCGGGCTGCTGCCATACCGATTCGCGCCCGGCGGCGCCATCGCGGGCGGGCTGACCACCAGTGTGTTCGCCCAGTGGGTGGGAGCCGAGCTGTACCTGTTCCGTTTCAAGCCGGGGATACCGAAACACCTCGACATGAGCCTCGCAGCAGCGTGTTTCGCACTTGCCGCCGCCTTCGCGGCGGCCTGCCTGCACTTCTATGACAGCCGATCCGGTCGAACACGTGTCGCCTGGGTGCTGGGCGGAGCGGCGCTGTCGATGACATTCGTGTCCGGCGCGGTACTCACGGTTCCGCCGCTGATCGACGGCAGCGGAGCCCCATCCGGCGTCCTGGCCGATCGCGTCACCGAACACAACTGCGGGAGGTACTGGTCGGACTGGATCGACGAGACGCGAACGACCGCCTACATGGGCAACCCCACACAGAGGAATCTGTCGAAAGATGTGCCCGACAACGTGTTCAGGGTCGTGATCACCCTGCGAACCGGCGCAGGCAGGGTCGAATCAACCCCGCCGACCGCCATCTCGTTCCGCGACGACCTGCCGCTGAAGGCCGATCCGCCGCACGGCGTGGTGCTTCTTCACCAACCCGGTACAGGCGGCAGGTTCGCGTTCACCAAGCTATTCCGTCCGACATGCGAGGCCGGCAGTACCCGGGTGGTTTCGGCGGGCTACAGATACACGGACATCGGCACCGAGAGCCCGGCTCCGATAGTGGGCAGGGTAACTCGCGTCGACTAGGTTCTGTCTCCTGGGAGACCGAACCCGGCGCCGGCTACTGCCCCTTCAGCGCTCGATCGGCGCGGCTGACGAAGGTCGCGGTCGTGAAGGCGCCGATGGTGAGAGCGACCATCAGAATCTTTGCGGGCCAGGGCCCTTCGATGACAGCGCCCACCGTCGCCAGCAGGATGATGCCGATCGAGGCGACCAGCATCGTTGTCGCCTTGGTCGTTCCATGGATCTCACCGCGCAGGACCCGGCGCGACGCCATGAGCAGGCTGAAGCCGGGGATCCCGGGCAGCAGCGCGACCACGCAGACGACGATCAGGTATTGGGGGTTGACCAGGCCGGAAACCACGAGCCCGATCGAGCACGCCAGCAGCGCGATACCGAGTGCGATGCCTGAGGTTCCGGCGAGGCGGGTCAGCCGTCGGACCTCGGGCTGGTTCGCGTAGGGCGACTGCACGCCGGCGCGCGTCGCATCGATCTGAGTCATCGTGTTCCCCCTGTGGCAGTTGCAATGTATGAGGACGGCCTCCGCACTTCGTGCCGACTGCCTGGATCCCCCCGGGTCCGAAGGCTACCGCCAACCGTCGCTGACTACCAACGCGACGCCGAATGCGCTCGGTCCAGAACTCAGCGAACCGGAGGCAACTCCGTGCAGTCGTACCGTGCTCCCAATGGAATCAGGCGATCGCGAAGCGAGGGGAGGGCGCTGCCGAGCTCATGCGGTGGGGGATGCAGAGAGATCGAAAAAGACTCGGCGACTGTATCTTTCAAGATCTTGCCGCATCTCGCGCCGCAGCCGGTCCGGCTGAAACCGCCCCGAACGACCCTGGGGCGCAAGTATCATGGGCACTCGGTGGGAACGCGCGCACCCACCCTTCTCGATACTCTTCAGAAGGGGCGGGCCGATGAAGGCTAGCTACCAGCATCAGATCGCGCTGCCCGACGACATCTCGTTCGATGTCGTCTGGGTTCCGGACGGCTCGGTCGTACAGACCACCGTCGACACCTACGTGAACGGCATTCCGAAGCCGACCTGGTACACCGATCCCACCCAGTTGCGCGCGAGCCGGGACACCCGGATCTTCATGCTCAGCCACCGCAAGTTCCAGGCGGTTGTTGATCCGTGGAACCAGCAGCGACAGTTACGGATCTACCAGTGCGAGACCTGCTTCAACGGGTGCACCGAGAGCGGTATCGAACTGGGTCACGTACAGAAGTGGCGCGACCACCTCAAGGCCGCGGCCGTGGCGACCACCGCCGAAGCCAGGGCGGCGTACAACAACCTGAACAACCTTCGCCTGGAATGCCGGTCGTGCAACGCCAGTCACGACTGGGAGTAGATCGACATACGGTCGGGCGCTCCCTGTCGCCGACGCGGTCGTCGCGGTTCGAGGTGCGGCGACGTACCTGGTTGCCAGGCTGGTGAATTCAGGTGCAGCAGTTGGGGTCCAGGACCAGGCACAGCGCAGAGAGCGCGTCGCGGCGTGCGTGGTGGAAGACGTTCATGCCGCGCCGTTCGGACTCGATCAGTCCGGCCTTCTTCAGTTGGCCCAGATGATGGCTCAGGGTGGATTCGGAGAGCCCGACCGCGGTCGCGAGCTCACCGGTGTTCGCCTCTCCTGCGGCGCTGGTCAGCAGCAGAGACATGAGCTTCACGCGGACCGGATCGGCCAGGGCCTTGAGGCGCAGGGCGACGTGCAGGGCGGCATCGTCGCTGATCGGACCGGCTGCCACGGGTGAGCAGCAGACCGGTGCTGACATGTCGATCACGGGCAGCGTCTTGGGCATGAGACCGACTCTACCCACCTTCTTGACATATGTCGAAATACTGCCGCATGCTGATGGCGTTCAGCTTTTCGACATATGTCACACAAGTGGAGGTTCTCATGTCTCGCGTCCAGCCCGCCCTCAACGTCGACGACCTCGACCAGGCGGTTGCGTTCTACTCGACCCTGTTCAAGACCGAGCCGGCCAAGCGCAAGCCCGGGTATGCCAACTTCGCCGTCGCGGAGCCTCCCCTGAAGCTCGTGCTGCTGGAGAACCCCGGCCAGGGTGGCAGCATCAACCACCTCGGCGTCGAGGTCGAATCCTCCGCGCAGGTACACGGGGAGATCGCCAGGCTGTCCGAGGCAGGGTTGTTCACCGAGGAGCAGATCGCGACCACCTGTTGCTTCGCTACGCAGGACAAGGTGTGGGTCACCGGCCCCGACGCCGAGCGCTGGGAGGTGTACACGGTGCTGGCCGACAGCGAAACCTTCGGCGCGGCACCGGAAATCGCGCTCGCCGGACCGAGTGGGGAACAAGACGGCCCCTGCTGTGGAACCGCGCAGGAAGCCGCCGCCGAGGGCGCATGCTGCGGCAGCGGAGCGAAGGCCGAGGCCGTCGCGTCGGGCAAGGGCTGCTGCGGCTGAATCACGAGCCCGCGAGCGGGCGGGCACCGAACGCCATGTCGGTGCCCGCC
>NZ_JBSHMS010000015.1:0-251346 GCF_053645575.1 Nocardia sp. NPDC055321 | reverse complement strand
GCCGCGCCGCCGCCCCGCGGCCCCCGCGCGCCGGCCCCCCCCCCCCCCCCACCCCGTACTCGCGTTTGAAGGCCTTGGCGAAGGCGAACTCGGAGGTGTAGCCGGTTCGGGTTGCCACGGTTGATACGGGGGTGTCTTGTTCGCGGAGGAGTCTCGCGGCGGTCGTCAGGCGCCAGCGGGTCAGGTACGACAGGGGTGGCTCGCCGACCATCGTCGTGAAGCGTTTGGCGAAGGCGGCGCGGGACAGGCCGGCGTGGTCGGCGAGGGACTGGACCGTCCAGGGGGTCGCGGGGTGCTCGTGCATCGCGGCGAGGGCGGGGGCTATCGCCGGATCGCGCAGGGCCGCAGCCCATCCCACCGCCTCGGAGGCGGGCTGGTCCTCGATCCAGGCGCGCAGGATGTAGAGCAGGAGGGAGTCGATCAGGGCGGGGACTATGCCGTGGCTGCCGATCCGGGGGTTGTCGAGCTCGGCGCCCAGGAGCTGAACCGCGGCGGTCAGGCCGGGGTGGTGGCCGTGGCGGGCGGGGAGATGGATGAACTCGGGGAGCTGGCGCAGCAGGGGATGACGGCGGCCGCCGTCCAGGTGATAGTTGCCGCACAGCAGGCTCGTCAGGGGGCCGTCGCCACCGAGCGATATGGCGCCGATCGGCGGGGCGTGGGTGTACCGATCGGGACCCGGCACCGACGCGGGGGTGCTCGGGTGATCGGCCAGGATGTGGCCGGCGCCGTCGCGCAGGAAGATCACGTCGCCGGGGCCGAGCGCTATCGCCTCGTCGGTCTCGGCATTGGGGATGATCCAGCACGTGCCCTGCAGCACGACGTGGAAACCCGCGCCGAGCACCGGCGGCAACAGCATGCCCCACGGTGCGCGGCCCTGCGTGCGCACCGAGGACGGCGCACCCGTTCGCATCGAGGCCAGCGCCTCGGTGAGGACGTCCATCGTCCCGTTCTCCTCGTGTCGATCCGGCCCCGGCGCCGACCCGCGACTCAGTCGCGATCGAGCGTGAGCACCACTTTGCCCACAGTCTGCCCCGACCCCACCGCGTCGTGCGCCCGCGCCACCTCCGCGAGCGGCACCACCAGCGAGACGTGCGGCCGCACCGCACCCGCGTCGATCAGCTCAGCGATGGCCTCCAGCGCGGCGTAGTCCGGCTCCACCGACACCCCCGCGAACCGGCGCCCGGCGGCCTCCACCTGCGCGGCCCGCTCCGGATTCACGTGCTCCATGATGCTCACCAGGATCCCGCCCGGCTTCAGCACCCGCAGCGCCCGCTCCCCTTCGGCGTTGGAATCGAACACCACGTCGAGATCACCGAGCACCTCGGCGTAATCGGTTGTGCGGTAATCGATCACCTCGTCCGCGCCGAGCGAGCGCACGAAATCGTGCTTGGCCGCGCTCGCCAGCGCGATCACGTACGCACCGCGCGCCTTGGCGATCTGCACCGCGAAGTGCCCGACCCCGCCCGCGGCCCGGTGGATCAGCACCCGGTCCCCCGGACCGACGCCGGCGTGATCCACCAGCCCCTGCCACGCGGTCAGCGCCGCCAGCGGCACCGCCGCCGCCTCCACGTGACTCACCGACTTCGGCTTGCGTGCCAGCTGCCGGGACGGCGCGGCGACGTACTCGGCGTACCCCGTGGCCGCCCGCGGGAAGAACGGCATCCCGAACACCTCGTCCCCCACCCGGTATCGAGCCCCCGGCCCGGCCTGCTCGACCACCCCCGAGTAGTCCCATCCCACCCCGAACGGCGGCTGCCCGAGCAGCGGGAAGTACCCCGCCCGCACCGCCACGTCCACCGGATTCACCGAGCTGGCGTGCACCCGCACCAGCACCTCACCCGAGAGCAGGCCGGGCTTGTCGACCTCGACCACCTCGAGCACCTCGGACCCGCCGAACGCCTTCTGAACCACCGCACGCATGAGCTTCCTCCTTGAACCGGTCGAACCAACACGGTCAACACTAGGAAGCGGTGGAAAGACTTTGAATGCCTTCGAGTCTGCGCTTTTTGTCCCTACGTCCACGCAGAGCGATCCGATCGAGACGTGAGACGCCCGCCGTCACCACTCGCGGGGCGCGATCAGCTCCTCGACGTCCGCATCGTGAAAACCGTAGGCGGCCGCAACGATTCCGAAATCCTCGCCGATCTCCTCCCGCGCGACGGTATCGAATTCACTTCCCGCCGAACCGAATTCACCTTCCAACTCATTGAATTCCGCGGTCGCCGCGTGCGTGAGCGAATACAGCGCGGCCAGATCACCGGGACGCTCGGCCTCGATTCGCTCGCACAGGCGCACCAGAATCGCCTTCCCCAGATCGACCAGATGCCGCGGGTAGTAGTCGTCCGCGTACATGAGCCCCAGGAATTCGTGAGCGCTCAACTGCTGATTGGTGATCGGCATACCCGTTCCCTTCCAGATCCCCCCACCGTGGTCGACCGGGAGTATTCCAGGGACGGCCGACACCCCGGAGGCACCGAAAACGAATGGGCCGCGACCGTATACGGTCGCGGCCCACCCGGGGTACGAGGAAGGATCAGGCGTAGGTGAGCACCACGTCGGCCAGCACGGGCGCGTCCTCGCGCTCCACCACCGTGGCGGTGATGAGAAGTTCGTTGCCCTGCTGCCAGATCCGGGTGCGCAGGGTCTCGCCCGGGTACAGCACGCCCGCGAAGCGTGTGCGGAAGCCGCGGACGCGGGTGGCGTCCGAGCCCAGGACCGCGTCGGTGGCGGCCTTGCAGACGATGCCGTAGGTGCCGAGGCCGTGCATGATCGGATTCGGGAACCCGGCGTTGCGGGCGAACTCCGGATCCGAGTGCAGCGGGTTGCGGTCACCGCACATGCGGTAGAGCAGCGCCTGCTGCGGCAGGGTCGGGGTCAGCACCTCGAAATCCGGTGCGCGGTCGGGCAGTTCGGTCTTGGCGCTGGGCCCGCGATCGCCGCCGAAGCCGCCCTCGCCCTTGGCGAAGATGGACGAGCGCGCGGTCCACAGCAGTTCACCATCCGAGCTGGTGGCGGTGTGCTCCTGCCAGATCACCGCGGCCGAGCCCTTGTCGTAGATCTCGCTGATGCGACGCTCGAACACGGCCTTGCCGGACGCCGGAATCGGCTTGTGCACCACGATCTCCTGGCTGCCGTGCACGACCTTGGCCAGATCGATGTCGATGCCGGGGAACTGCACCTTGGGCGGCTCGGTCTCGTGGAAGAACGGCGCGACGGTCGCGAAGGTCGGCAGCACCTGCGGGGCCCGATCGTCCAGGTAGCGCAGTTCGGCGGGATCGGTCCAGCGCGCACCGGCGCCCAGCGCCAGGTGATAGATCTGGACGTCGTTGGGCGTCCAGCTGAAGTCGACGGACGGAAGCACCGCGCCGAGAGCGATATTCGGATCGATGGGCATGACGTTCTCCTCGTGAGTTCGGGTCCGATCCTGCGGCGCGGGGCTCCGGCCCGCAAGCGGCGCGCCCGCTCGGCGGGATACCGGGCGCGGTGACATTCGATTGGTCCCGCCCGCGGCGCCGGAGAGCAACCGGCGCCGGTGGGCGGGTGGGTTGGACGCGGATTCGACGTGACCCGGAAGCGCGCCCAACCCGATCCTGAACCGGGTTGGGACGGTTCAGGAGGCTTGCTCGGCGACCGGCGCGGCGCCGTTCTTCGCCTTGGCGGCGATGTCGAGCGCCGCCAAGTACCCGAAGGTGATCGCGGGGCCGATGGTCGCGCCGGGACCGGCGTAGGTGTGGCCCATGACCGGCGAGGAGTTGTTGCCCGCCGCGTACAGCCCGTCGATGACGGTGCCGTCCTCGCGCAGCACGCGCGCGTCGTTGTCGGTGACCAGGCCGCCCTTGGTGCCGAGGTCGCCGGGCACCATCTTGACCGCGTAGAACGGCCCGACCTCGAGCTTGTTCAGGCACGGGTTCGGCTTGATGGTCGGATCGCCGTAGTACCGGTCGTAGGCGCTGTCGCCGCGCTGGTAGTCCAGGTCCTTGCCGGTCTCGGCGAACCCGTTGAAGCGTTCGATGGTGGCGGCCAGGCTATCGGCCGGCACACCGATCTTCTCGGCCAGCTCCGCCACCGTCGGGGCCACCACGATCAGGTCGTTTTCCATCCAGCGGGACGGAATCCGCTGGCCAGGCTGCAAACCGGCGAAGATGTAGCGACTCCGGTAGCGATTATCGAAAACCAGCCAGCACGGCACGTTCTCGCCCGGACCTTCACCCTGCCCGTATTCGCCGCCGTACATGGTGTGCACGGCCTCGACGTAAGGAGCGGACTCATTACCGAAGCGCGCGCCCTCGTCGTTGACCATGATGCTGCCCGGCAGATTGCGCTCGGCCAGTGCGAACCACGGCTTGCCCTGACCCTTGAACGTGGTCGGACCCCACCAGGCGTCCTCCATGAAATCGGTGTCGGCCCCGACCGCGATGCCGGCCTGGATGCCGTCGCCCTCGTTGGCCTTGGCTCCGGTGGTCCACTCGGTGGTGATGGGCTCACGCTGGTACTTGTGCCGCATGTCCGCGTTGTGCTCGAACCCGCCGGCGGCCAGCACCACGCCGTACTTGGCGGTGAAGCGCACGGGCTCGCCGTTCGAGGTGGCCTCGACGCCGGTGACCACGCCGTTCTCGACGATCAGTCCGGTGAGCGGGGTGTCCAGCAGGACCGGCACGTTGGCGTCCATGAGGCCCTTGCGCATGCCGGAGATGATCGCCTGGCCCATGCCGACCAGCGCCTTGCCGGTGACCTTGCCCCACGCCCAGCGCGTGCCGACGCGCAGCACCCGGGCGATGCCGACGGGATGGCGGCGAATCAGGTTGAGCTTCTTGAAGTCCGCCTGCATGACGACCACGTTCAGCGGCGCCTTGCTGTAGGGGGGCTCGAGCTTGAAGCGCTCGTCGCCGAGGATCTTGGTGTTGAAGGGCTTGGGTTCGCACGAACGGCCGTCCGCCTTACCGCCCGGTGCCTCCGGGTAGTAGTCGGAGTAGCCCGGCACCCAGGTCATCTTCAGCGGCGAGTGGTCCAGCACGAAGTCGAACGCCTCGGCGCCGCGATCGAGGTAGGTATCGATCTTCTCCTTGGGCACCACGTCGCCGATGATGCTGTAGAGGTAGGTGCGCGCCTCGTCGAGGTCGTCACCCTTGCCCGCGGCCTTGAGCACCTTGTTGCCGGGAATCCAGACGCCACCGCCCGAACGCGCCGTAGAACCGCCGTAGTGAGCGGCCTTTTCGATGAGCACCACGCGCAGACCGCGGTGTGCGGCGGTGAGGGCGGCGGTCATACCGGCGGCACCGCTGCCGACCACCACCACGTCGTAATCCCGATCAGTCATGTAGAACACGTTATAGAATCAATCCTGGTTTGGTCTATGTTGGTCTGGCAGATGGGACTGAATAGGCGATGTTGTTCACAAAAACTCGTTTCAGTTTCTAGGCTCTCGACTGCATGGCCCGCAGCTTGGCCACCTGATGGAAGGAACACAGCGTGCTGACCGACGCGCTTCGGATTCAACTGGCGGACGAACTCGCCGTCGCGGAACGGGATCGCATCGCGCTCGACCCCCTGGTCGCGCGGCATCCCGAGATCGACGTCGTCGACGCCTACGAGATCCAGCTGATCAACATGCGCCGCCGGTTCGCGGGCGGCGCCAAGGTCGTGGGCCACAAGGTGGGCCTGTCCTCCAAGGCCATGCAGCAGATGATGGGCGTCGACGAGCCGGACTACGGACATCTCCTCGAGGAGATGGAGGTCTTCGAAGACGTCCCGGTCGACACGTCCAAGTTCCTGTACCCCCGCGTGGAGGTCGAGGTCGGTTTCATCCTGGGCGCGGACCTGCCCGGCGAGGAGTGCACCGAAGAGGACGTGCTGAAGGCGACCGTCGCGTACGCGCCGTCCATCGAGCTGATCGACACCCGCATCAAGGACTGGAAGATCGGCCTGTGCGACACCATCGCCGATAACGCCTCCTCCGCCGGATTCGTCCTGGGCAAGCAGCGCGTGGCCCCGGATCAGCTGGACATCAAGGCGATCGACGCCGTGCTGACCCGCAACGGCGAGGTCATCGCCGAGGGCCGCTCGGACGCCGTGCTGGGTGATCCCACCATCGCCGTGGCCTGGCTGGCCCGCAAGGTCGCCTCGTTCGGCGTGCGGCTCAAGGCCGGCGACATCATCCTGCCCGGGTCCTGCACCCGCGCCATCGACGCCCGCCCGGGTGACGAGTTCATCGCCGAGTTCACCGGGCTCGGCTCCGTCCACCTGTCCTTCAGCTGAGCTCACCGAAGTAGGAGAAAGCCGTGACCGCAAGCAAAGTCACCGCCGCGATCGTCGGGTCCGGCAATATCAGTACCGATCTGCTCTACAAGCTGCTGCGCTCGGACAAGATCGAGCCGCGCTGGATGGTCGGCATCGATCCCGAGTCCGAGGGCCTCAAGCGCGCTCGCGGCCTGGGCCTGGAGACCTCGCCCGAGGGCGCGGACTGGCTGCTGGCCCTGGACGAGAAGCCGGATCTGCTGTTCGAGGCCACCTCGGCCTACGTGCACCGCGCGTACGCGCCGAAGTACGAGGCCGCGGGCATCCGCGCCGTCGACCTCACCCCCGCCGCGGTCGGCCCCGCCGTCATCCCGCCGGTGAACCTGGACACGCTCCGGGATGCCATGAACGTCAACATGATCACCTGCGGTGGCCAGGCGACCATCCCCATGGTCGCGGCCGTCTCGCGCGTGGTCCCGGTCTCGTACGCCGAGATCGTGGCGTCGGTGGCCTCGGTCTCGGCCGGCCCCGGCACCCGCGCGAACATCGACGAGTTCACCAAGACCACCTCCGCGGGCGTGGAGACCATCGGCGGCGCCCAGCGCGGCAAGGCCATCATCATCCTGAATCCGGCCGAGCCGCCGATGATCATGCGCGACACCATCTTCTGCGCCATTCCCGAGGACGCCGACCGCGACGCGATCTCCGAGTCGATCTTCCGCATGGAGAAGTCCATCCAGGAGTACGTGCCCGGCTACCGTCTGCTGAACGATCCGCAGTTCGACGAGCCGTCGCTGGTTTCCGGTGGCCTGGCGAAGGTTTCGATCTTCGTCGAGGTCGAGGGCGCGGGCGACTTCCTGCCGCCGTACGCGGGCAACCTCGACATCATGACGGCCGCGGCCACCAAGGTCGGCGACGTGCTGGCCGATCAGATCCTCTCGGCTCGGGTGTAAGGGAGAAAAGCGACCATGAGCAATGTGCTGAAGCCCTACTCGGGCGAAATCGACGTTCGCGTCACCGACACCTCGCTGCGTGACGGCTCGCATCACAAGCGTCACCAGTTCACCGTGACCGAGGTCCGCGACATCGTGGGCGCGCTCGACGCGTCCGGCGTGCCGGTCATCGAGGTCACCCACGGCGACGGCCTGGCCGGATCCTCGTTCAACTACGGGTTCTCCAAGACCCCGGAGCAGGAACTGATCAAGGCCGCCGCCGAGACCGCCAAGCAGGCCAAGATCGCCTTCCTGATGCTGCCCGGCGTGGGCATCAAGGAGGACATCAAGATCTCGCAGGACAACGGCGCGTCCATCTGCCGCATCGCCACCCACTGCACCGAAGCCGATGTGTCCATTCAGCACTTCGGCTACGCGCGGGATCTGGGCCTCGAGACCGTGGGCTTCCTGATGATGGCGCACAGCACCACCCCGGAGCTGCTGGCCAAGCAGGCGCGCATCATGGCCGACGCGGGCTGCCAGTGCGTGTACGTCGTCGACTCGGCGGGCGCCCTTGTGCTGGAACAGGTTTCGGACCGCGTCTCGGCGCTGGTCGCCGAGCTCGGCGATGACGCGCAGGTCGGCTTCCACGGCCACGAGAACCTCGGCCTGGCCGTGGCGAACTCGGTGTACGCGGTGCGCGCCGGCGCGACCCAGATCGACGGCTCCGCACGGCGTTTCGGCGCCGGCGCGGGCAACCTGCCGGTCGAGGCGTTCATCGGCGTGTGCGACAAGCTCGGCGTCAAGACCGGCGTGGACTTCTTCGCCGTCACCGATGCCGCCGAGGACGTCGTCCGCCCGGCCATGCCGTCCGAGTGCCTGCTGGACCGTCAGGCCCTGATGATGGGCTACGCGGGCGTGTACTCGTCCTTCCTGCGACACGCCGAGCGCCAGGCCGAACGCTACGGCGTCTCCGCCGCGGAGATGCTGGTGCGCGCGGGCAAGCGCAAGCTGGTCGGCGGCCAGGAGGATCAGCTCATCGACATCGCCCTGGAACTCCAGCGTGAGCGGGCGGCGGTCACCGCCTGATCCGCTGGTGTAAAGCACTGGGCCGCAACCGATTACGGTTGCGGCCCAGTGCGTTGTCCGGGCCCGGATGGGCACGGCCGGGCGGGCCGTCGACACCGGGATCGGCCATCCGGAAAATCTTCGCAAACTCTCGGCGTACTTCGCTGTGGAACCTGCCGGTAATTTGCTGTTATAGGCCGAAATTCGGCTATTTCTGACCGATTGGGTACTGGCACAACGCACCCCCTCGGTCGTATGGTGAATATCTAGCGAACTACTCGGTAGACCGCTGTACCGGGTGGGACGCCTTTTCCGATAGGCCCGAAGAACCGCTTACCCGAGCTACAGCCGATAGACGAGAAGGTGAACCAATGGCCGGCTGGCAGGTGTTCACAGCCACCCTGGCAATGCTCACGATCATGGCCGTCACGTACGTGAGCCTGCATCATCCACATCGCGACCCCGACAGACTCTCGGTGGAACGGATTCGTCAGCGAATCAGCAACGAGGACACCGCATCCACCGATCTGCTCCTGAGACGCTCCGACTGGTCCCACGGCGCCCCCGACAATCCGCTCGGGCTGTACGAGGCGCACCGGACCATGCAGCAGCACCGCCGCTGCACCGTCGCGGAGTGCCCGCGCAAGGCAGCCGCCTTCCGCATCCTGATCGACGCGGGCCGGATCAAGCCGACCCGCATGCCCCCGGCGCTGCAGTAGCACCGGGTCCGGCTACCGCGTACCCACCGCGTCGACCGGCCGCCGATCCTGGGCCAGGCCGCGAACGATCAAGGCGTACAGCAGAATCACCGCGACCGGCGCGGCGATCGGAATCCACGCCAGCCCGGTGGGCAGCAACGTCGCGGCACCCGCCGCCACGGTGAACACGAGTGCTCCGGCCACCGAGGGAATGGTGGTCGGAACCACTCCCACCGGAGCGGAGACCGTCGCGGTGTTCAGCAGATACGTGGTGGCCACCAAACCGATAGCGCCCGCGATCAGGGCGCCGGTATCGGTGAGGGTGAGCACGGCCAGCGCGACCAGGACCGCACCGACGGCGCTCACCCGCCACCGCCAGCCGGCCACGACCAGAACCAGGGCGGGCACCACCGCCCACGGTTCGACCAGGGCCACGGCCAGGGTCAGCAGCAGCCCCGAGAGCACGGCGAGGAATCTGGTCATCGGCGCACCCGCACGGTGCGACGGTGTTCGGGAATCAGGCGCATGACCTGATCGAGCCGCGTATCACCGGGCCAGGGCACGATATCCACGCCCACGGTCCCCATATCGCGGTACATGGAGGTGCGTTCGAGCTGCCACATGCGCGCGAGCGTGGAGTCCGCGTCGGCGTGGAACGGCGGGCCGCGCAGCACGTCCGCCACCACCACGACGTGCCCGCGCTTGCGCAGATCGATGAGCGACAGGGCGAATTGGGTGTCCAGCAGCGTCGAGAACGCCACCACCACCGCGCCGATGGGCACCGCTCCGTGCGGCGCCAGCGTGCCCGAGGTCGGTATGTGCTCGTCGCCGACGTCCAGCACGGTGTCCACGATGCGATAGAACTGGCGGCGGCCGATGTCGGGGCGCAGCCAGCGCGGCGAACGGCCCAGGCACACCACCGCGGTGCGGTCGCCGGACTGCAGCGCCGACTGCGCGACCTGTGCCGCGCCGCGCACCGACAGCTCCAGCGAATCGGAAGCCGGTCCCGGGGCCTGCATCGAGGTGTCCACCAGCACAACCACATCCGCGGCCCGGTTGGTGAAGCGCTCGGTGACGAAGAGCCTGCCGCGCCGCGCGCTCACCGCCCAGTTGACCGTGCGCATCTGGTCACCGGGCGCGTACACGCGCACGTCGCCGAACTCCACGCCAGGGCCGTGCCGCCGCGTCAGGTGGGTGCCGATCCGCTCGGGAAGTTCGGTGCGCGGCAACCGCATCGGCTGCGGATCGGTGATCGGGTACACGTACACCTCACCGGCGGGCAGGCGCACCGAGGCGACCGCGAGCCCGGCGGGGCTCAGCGCCGTCACCCGCACCGGCACCGGGTAGCGGCCCCACCGCACGGCCGAGAGCGCCAGCCGCAGACCGGCGGGCGCGGCCCCGGAATCGAAGGCCTCCTCCACGCGCATCTCCATGGCGGGCACCGATTCCGAGTGCACGCGCAGCAGCGCGTGCCCGGACTCCACGAAGGCGGACGCGGTCAGCACCACCTCCTCGGTCTCGAAGCAGCGCACCACCCCGCCGCCGTCCACCTGGATCCGGGTGCGGGTCTGCTGCAGCGGCGCGGTGGCCAGCACGCCGAGCATGGGCGCGGCGAACACCACCAGCTGCCACTGGCCGAAGATCACCGCCAGGATCAGCGCGGGCGCCGACACCGCGGCCAGCATGAACACCAATGGCGCGGGCCGCCACTGGAGTTCGGCCTCGAT
The DNA here is from genome assembly GCF_053645575.1 of Nocardia sp. NPDC055321. Lineage (NCBI taxonomy): Bacteria > Bacillati > Actinomycetota > Actinomycetes > Mycobacteriales > Nocardiaceae > Nocardia > Nocardia sp. NPDC055321. Next base: position 240,687 of record NZ_JBSHMS010000015.1, on the reverse strand, counting down.
GGCGGTGGACAGATCACGATGTCTCACGGGCGAGCGCGCCTCACGCCGGGGTGCTGGCGCGCGGCACCGGGAGCCGGCGCAGCAGTTCGGCGATCACGTCCTCACCGCGAATGCGGCGCACCCACATCTCCGGGCGCAGCGTGATGCGATGCGCCATGGCCGGAATCGCCAGCGCCTTCACATCTTCGGGCACCACGAAGTCGCGGCCGTTGAGCAGGGCGCGGGCGCGGGCCATCTGCACCAGATCGAGTTCGGCGCGCGGGCTCGCGCCCACCTCCACCTGCGGATGCCCGCGGGTGGCGTGCGCGAGGGCGACCACGTAGCCGACCACGTCCGGGTGCACGGTCACGTACTCCACCGACTGCCGCATCTCCATCAGCCCCTCGGCGTCGACCACCTGGCCGACCTGCCCGGGCTGGGCGCCGCGTTCGAGCCGGCGCCGGATCATCTGCATCTCGTCGTTCTCCGACAGGTAGCCCAGGCGCAGCTGCATGGCGAACCGGTCCAGCTGCGCCTCCGGCAGCGGATAGGTGCCCTCGTACTCGATGGGGTTGTCGGTGGCCATGACCACGAAGGGCTTGGGCAGCTGGAAGGTCTCGCCGTCGATGGAGACCTGCCCCTCCCCCATGGCTTCGAGCAGCGCGGCCTGCGTCTTGGGCGGGGTGCGGTTGATCTCGTCCGCGAGCAGCATGTTGGTGAAGACCGGGCCGCGCCGGAAAGTGAACCGGCCCGAATGCATGTCGTAGATCGTGGAACCGATGAGGTCCGCGGGCAGCAGGTCCGGCGTGAACTGCACGCGGGTGAAGTTCAGCCCGAGAGCCGTGGCGAACGAGCGCGCGATCAGCGTCTTACCCAGGCCGGGCAGATCCTCGATGAGGATATGGCCGCCCGAGAGCACGGCGATCATGATGAGCTGCAGCTCATCCCGTTTGCCGACCACCACCCGGGACATCTCCCGCAGCACGGCGTCGGTGCGCTTGATGGTCACGTCCATCGGTGAACTCATATCAGTACTCGCATCTCAAACCCTGTTTCACATGTTCTGGAGGCGGCGCAGGATCTCGTCCAGCGCCGGTCGGCCCGGCGCGGGGCTGGTCTGGTCGCGCAGCGCCGAATTGGCCGGATCCACCCAGCGCCACAGTTCGGGACCGAACTGCAGCAGTCCGGCGGCCTCGGTGGCGCGCCGGTTCTTCGCCATGCGGTGGCCGCTCGTGAGTTCGAACTCCTTGGCCAGCAGGGGCCGCAGGTGGCGGTCCCAGTCCGCCCGCGTCCCCTCGGAGCGTTCGGCGAGCATGGTGGCGCGCGCTTCCCAGCGCCGCAGCATGTCCGCCGGGCCGTTGTCGATTTCGTTGTCCTCGATGTCGCCGGGGCCCGACCGGCGGGATCGCTCGAACAACGTCCACAGCAGCAGGCCCAGCGCCCCCGCGACCGGTATCCCGGCCAAGGGCAGCAACGTGTCCCGCTCGCCGCTGTACGCCACGAACTCCAGGGCCGCGACCACTATCAGCGCACCGACGACTATGCCGATCCGGTTCATCCCCCACACCCCGATTCCTGCTCGATACACAGTGCGACAACGTTTTTCATGCCGCCTGCCCCTGCAGGTCCGCCAATACGATACGGAGCAATTGCTCGGCCCGCATCCGTTGCCACTCCAGCATGGAGTGCGGGCTGAAGCGGGCCTCCTCGAACAGCGACACCAGCTCGCGCGCCGAGGCGTCGCGCAGGAAGCCGCGATCGAAGGCGCGCGCCAGCACCTCGGACGGGGTGTCCGAGGCCAGCGGCGCGACCTCGCGGGCCTGCGCCAGACCACGTTCCATGGCTACGTAGCAGGCGATGATGGCGGTGCGCGGATCCTGGCCGGGCGCGATCATGGCCGCCAGGCCCATCTCCGCAACCTTGGCCAGCGAGACCGCCTCTTCGGGCGTGGGCGCCTCCGGCACACCGGGTTTCGCGGGCGGGCGGCGGGTGGAACTCACCGCGACCACCACCAGGCCGGTCATGGCGACCAGCACGAGCAGGGCCGCGCCGATGCCGACCAGGACGAGGGCGGTGCCGCTCAGCGGCGGGTTGTCGATCGAATCCGACGGCGGGGGCAGCGGTTCCACCGGCGCGGTGGTCTCGGTGGTCGACGTGCCCGGGGTGTCCGTGGCGGCCTCGCGGCCCGGACCGACCAGGTACACCGACAGCACCGCGGTGCACAGCAGCGCCACCGCGGTCACGCCGATGAGCACCAGGAGCCCGAGCCTGCCCAGTTTGCGGGGGCCGCGCGCCGGGGTGAGGTCCGGCTCCGGCATGGACAGTGGCAGGCGGTGCTGGGAGTTGATGACGCCCGCCGCCAGGATCACGACCGAGACCAGCAGCAGCACCGGCATGAGCGCCACCGCGACGGCCGACGGGGTGTGCGGCGCGGAAGGCCAGCCGGCGCCGGGAATGTGGCCGCGCAGGGCGACCACGGCCAGCACCAGCAGCGCGATCAGCCCGATCGCGCGAGATGCCAGCGTCCCCACCCCAGTCACATCTACCCCTAACCAGAGTCCTGCAAATCAGGCACATAGTTACATGCCGGTAGGTCCGTCAGTGGGGAAATGGGTAACACCGGTTACATATATGGATTACGCATATATCCCGGGGCCGAAGCAGCACTAACTGGCACGGGTTCTCCTGTGAACGCGCACAATTAGCCACGCGCGAAGGGCTTCCGGCGAGCGGGCCGGTGGCCGATTCGCTCGGGTGGTTCAGGCCGTGCGGCGGACGCGGGCGCGGAGGCGGGTCAGGGGGGAATCGGGCGGGGTGGCGGGGGTTTCGGGACGGGCGCGGCGCATGCGGGCGCGGGCGGCGGTGTAGTCCCGGACCGGGATCGAGGCGGGGGTGGTCGCCGACTCGGACTCGACGAGGCGGCCCAGGGCGCGGAAGTCCCAGCCCGCGGCCAGCCAGGGCGCGGGATCCAGGGTGTTGCGGGCGTCGATCAGGACGCCGCCGCGCACCACCGAGCGCAGGAAAACCGGGTCCAGTTCCCGGAACTCGTTCCATTCGGTGAGGTGCAGGACCACGTCGGCCTCGTGCAGGGCGGCGGCCGCGGTCGCGGCGTAGACCAGCTGCGGGGCCACCGCGCGGGCGGGCGCGGTCGCGGCCGGATCGAAGGCCGTCACCTCGATGCCCGCGGCCTGCAGGCGCACCGCCACATCCAGGGCCGGGGAATCGCGGACGTCGTCCGAGAGCGGCTTGAAGGCGATGCCGAGAATGCCCACCCGGCCGCGCGGGCGACGGCCGGTGCCGCGCAACAGATCCAGCGTCATGTCCACCACGCGTTCGCGGCGGCGCACGTTGATGGCGTCGATGTCGCGCAGGAAATCCACCGACTCGCTCGCGCCGAGCTCACCCGCGCGAGCGATGAGCGCGCGCACGTCCTTGGGCAGACAGCCGCCGCCGTAACCCAGTCCGGCGCCGAGGAATTTGCGGCCGATGCGATCGTCGTGCCCGAGCGCGTCGGCCAGCTGGGTCACGTCGGCGCCGGTCAGCTCGCACAGCTCGGCCATGGCGTTGATGAACGAGATCTTCGTCGCCAGAAAGGCATTGGCGGCGACCTTGATCAATTCCGAGGTCGGCAGGTTGGTGATCACGACCGGTGCGCCGTCCGCGATCGGGGTGGCGTACACCTGGCGCAGCGCCCATTCCGCGTCGGGGGTGGTGACCCCGAAGACCAGGCGGTTGGGGTGCAGGGTGTCGAACACCGCGTGCCCCTCGCGCAGGAACTCCGGGTTCCAGGCCAGGTCTACCGAAATGCCCTCCGGTGCCAGGTCCGCGATGCGCGCGGCCAGCGCCTGCGCGGTGCCCACCGGCACCGTGGACTTGCCGACGATCAGGCAGTTGCGGGTCAGGTGCGGGACCAGACCGTCCAGCGCCGAATACAGCTGGGACAGATCGGCGGCGCCGTGCGGGCCGGGCGGGGTTCCCACACAGAGGAAATGGATGTCGGCGAAGCGCGCGGCCTCGGGCAGCGAGGTGCCGAAGCGGAGCTTGCCCGCGGACACGTGGCCGGACAGCAACTCCGGCAGACCCGGCTCGTGGAAGGGCACCAGCCCGGCCGCCAGGGCCGTGGCCTTGGCGGGATTGTTGTCCACGCCGAGCACGTCGAAACCGAGTTCGGCCATGCCGGCGGCATGGGTGGCACCCAGATAGCCGGTGCCGATGACGGATATGCGCAGCATCAGGACGCCTCCTTGGTGAGCGGGGCACGAAGGTCACCGCTACCTGGCAGAGAGTGGCGCTGTCCGATCACCTCGCGGTAGTGCCGGATCAGCAGATCATTGACGGCGGACCAGGATCGGTCGCGCACACTGCGCTGTGCCGCGGCGGCGGTCCGCTCCCGCAGGCGCGGATCGTCCACCAGGCGGCGCACGTGGTCCACCAGGGCCGCCGTGTCACCCGGCGGGTACAGGAATCCGGCCCCGGGATCGACCACGTCGATGGGACCGCCCGAGCGCGGCGCGACCACCGGCACACCCGAGGCCAGCGCCTCCTGGGCTGCCTGGCAATAGGTTTCGTGCCGGCCGGTGTGCACGAAGACGTCGAGCGAGGCGTAGGCCGCGCCCAGCTCGTCCCCGTGCAGCACACCCAGGAAGGCGGCGCCCGGCAGCAGTTTGCGCAGGCGCTTCTCCTCCGGGCCGCCGCCGACCACGACCAGGCGTACGCCGGGCAGCGGGCGCAGATGGGCCAGGAGTTCGAGTTCCTTCTCCGGGGCCAGGCGGCCGACGTAGCCCACGAGAGTTTCGCCGTTGGGCGCGAGGCGTTCTCGCAGTTCCGCCGAGCGGCGGAAGGGTCCGAACTGCTCCAGGTCGACCCCGCGCGGCCAGCGCGCCAGACCCGGGATGCCCATCAGCTCCAGCTGGCGCAGGCTCGCGGTGGACGGGGCCAGGGTGCGATCGACCTGCAGGTGGATGCGCCGGGTGAGCGCGGCCATGGTGCGCACGCCGCCCGGCAGGTCGTAGCGTTCGGCGAAGCCGACCAGATCGGTCTGGTAGATGGCCACGGTGGGGATGCCGAGTTCGCCCGCTACCCGGGCGGCCTGATAGCCGAGGGTGGCCGGGGAGGCGATGTGCACCACGTCGGGCTCGAATTCCCGGATGACGCGGCGCAATCGGCGGCGCGTCTCGAGCCCGATGCGGAAGTCACGGTAGAAGGGAAGTCGCGCCCCCCGCACCACGTGTACCCGGAAGCCCGCGTACCTGGGTGGTCCGGTGGGCGCGACCAGCACCGCCTCGTGGCCCTTGGCTGCCAGGTGGTCGAGGACCCGGCGGACGGAATTGGTGACGCCGTTGACCTGGGGAAGAAAGGACTCGGCGACAACCAGCACCCGCAGCCGGACGCCGGGGATGCTCGGATTCCGGCGGCCGGAACCCCGGGATTGCTGGGCCTTGGCGGCCTGCTCGCGGATTCGCATCGGTCCCCTCCGGTTCGGTGCTGCCTCCTCCAGCACGGTAGAAAGGCGGCCGCAACGCGAGACCCCGTGCGCGTGGCCGGAACATGAATCCCGCGCGTCGATCTGGTCGGCGGGTTCACCCGGGCGTCGCCGGGCGGTTGTTCGCCGGACTCCGGGTGCGGAGGTGGGGGCCGGCGGGCACGCCCGAGCATCAGCCGGGTGCGCGGGCCCGGCCGGGGACGACACCGGTCGCGAGCACCGAGCGGCTAGCGAGTGGCGGGCTGCGGCTCGAGGGTCAGCTCGCCGAGGCGGCTCAGGGTGCGGTAGAGGTCGGGGACGCGGGCGACGTGCGCGCCCAGGGACGCGCGCGGGACGTCGGCGTAGAGGGTCAGGGGGAGGTCGGCGTCGTAGAGGATGTCGACCAGGTTCACGAAGCGCATGACCCAGTCGGCGGGGACGGTGGTGAGGTCGGGGACGGCGCACACCGTCCAGTGGTGGAAGCGCTCGGTCAGGGGCAGGTAATCCGAGGCGGCGACCGGGGTTCCGCACAGGTCGGCGAAATCGACCGTCAGGGCATCGTTGCCGGCGGCGCGGGCCGTCATGCGGCGGTGGGCGATCGGGACCTCGGCGTGGCCCGTCAGCGGGCAGGGGCCGACGATGTACGACCCGGCCGCGAAGCCGGTGTTCCGTTCGCCCAGGGTGCGGTAGTCGACCGGGCCGTTCACCGGGAGCACGTCCAGGTGTTCCAGAATGAGGTCGATCGTCGGCTCGAACATGCTGTGGAACAACGGGTTCGGGAGCAGGTCGCGGGGAGCGTAGTTCGAGGTGAGCACCAGCGTGATCGGGCGGGCGAAGAGCACCTCGAGCAGACGAATGACCAGGCGCGCGTCGCCGCTGTCGTGCACGTGGAATTCGTCGAAGCAGATCAGGTCGGCGTCGCCGAGCAGGGCGAGGGCGGCGGCGTCCACGTCGCCGTAGTCGTGGATGGCGGCGTGCAGCCGGGCGTAGAAGCCGTGGAAGTGGAAGCGGCGGGCGCGTTTCGGGTCGACATCGGCCAGGAAGCGGTCCATGAGCATGGTTTTGCCTCGGCCGGGGCCGCCGTGCAGGTAGAGGCCGCGTGGGGGCGTGGAGGTCCGGTGCGCCTGGGCATGGGATGCGAACAGCCCGGACAGGCGGCGGGCCCACCGTCCCAGCGGGTGGGCCCGCCGCGAACGCGCCGACGGCATGGTCCGGTCACAGGGCTCTGATGCTCCGTCGCCGGCGGACCGGCCATCGAGACCTCGGCCGTTGCCCCGAACGCGGTGGTCGGACGGCTCGCGGCGGCCCCAGCCCGCCGTGCGGGTCAGGGCGGCCAGCCGGTCGGCGGCAATGCGCTGGTCGTGGTCGAGAACCAATCCACAGGTATCCACAGCAACCTCCCAAGCCCTCTACATTCGTAGAGGAACCTCTATAGTTGTAGAGGATTGCCGGGGCGAACAGGAGCGAAGGTGACCATCTCCACAACCGATCGGCGCGTGCTGATCGTGGACAGCGCGATCGATCTCATTGCCGCGCAGGGACTCCGGGCCCTGACTCATCGCGCGCTCGACACCGCTCTGGAGCTGCCAGCGGGGTCGACGTCCTACTATTTCCGCACCAAGCGCGCGTTGATCGAGGCGATCGTCGACCGCATCGCGCTGCGCTCGCGCACAGATTTCGCGGCCGCGGGTGGCATGTTGCCTGCTGCGGGAACTGCAGGGCGGCTGGCCGGCGCGGACCCGGATTCGGCTGCGGGAGAAGAAGGTGAGCCTTTCGGCGCAGACCTGCATCCAGCTGCGGCAAGCGATGCAGGCGTCACGAAGGCCGGACGAGTCTGGCGTGCAGTTCGGCGTCGGGCAGCAGGTCGATGATCAAGGCGTGGCGCACTATCAGGTGGTTACGGCGCTGTGCCAGTAGGCGATCCAGCCACTCGGCGATACCGCGCGCGGGTACGGCCGCCTCGATGCCGGTCCTCGGCGGTTGTTCCACACCGGCTGCCTCTTCTCGCATCGGCACGCCACCGAACTCTGCCGAGCCCTCGGCGCGGAGGCGCCCGCCGACGCGGCGGCCGATCTCATCGCGGTGATCGAGGGCCTGGTCTTCGACAGGTTCGCCGGAGCCCGAACAACTCTCGCCGCGGGGACGCCCGACAGCGTCCGGCAACTCGAACGCGTCCTGACGATCCAACTGAGCGGCTACCGCTAGCGCTCGCCCGATCCCTCAGCTGGTGCTGGTGATCCGGATATCCGGCCACGGCGGGCGACGTAGCATGGCCCCGGTCGCGAAGGCGGCCGCGATCAATCCCGTCAGCACCCCCAGCAGCGCGACCAGTTGCTTGTCGGTCGCCGGCTCCCAGGTGACCTCTCCCCCGTGCACCACGAACACCCCGAGCGGGCGCGGGCGGGGCCGGAAGAACCCACCGGTCCCAGTCACCGTAATGACGGTGGTGCCGTCGGAGGTCTCGTGCGGTGGCCCGTAGATGAGCGAACCGTCCACCGCCGCAATGTCTCTGAATCGATCCTGAATCATCCCCAGCCCCTTCCCGTGCCCGGCCATCTCCCAAACTACGCTCGTCGGCCGGGCACGACATCCCCTGGCGAAACTTCGCACCCCTCACACCGCGAACTGCAGTACCAGCGTCGCGATGGCCGGAATCATGTACAGCAGCGGGAAAGGCAGCGTCTTGTACGACCGCGCCCGCAGGATCGTGATCTCCGCGCCGGCGAAGTACAGGATCAGCCCGATGGCCGCCGCGATCCCCACGACCGGGACGAAGAACCCCACGATCAGCCCCAGCGCGCCGGCCGCCTTGGCCAGCCCCAGCCAGTTCCACCAGCTTCCCGGCACCCCGTACTCGACGAGCGGCTCGGCGACGAACGCCTGCCTGGTGACGATCGAGTACGCCGAAAACCCGATCCAGAGAGCGGCGACAACCCCGACGACGTGGTAAGCGGTGTTCATGATCGTGTCCTTCCAACGGTATGAATCCGTGTTCACGAGAAGGACGAAACGACCCCCCGAGGTGTGACATCCCGGCCGCGCGGTTCCACCCCCGCCCGCCGAAAAGTTGTTAACTGGCCTCATGACCGAATCCGACCGCGTACCTCCCCCCGATCCCCAGGGCCACTTCCTCGGCATGCCCTACGACTGGCGCCGCCCGACCCGAGCCCGAGCGAAGGCCCGCTGGTGGAATCCCGACGACCCCCGCTTCCTGACCCCCAAAACCTTCGGCTGGGGCTACGACTTCAACCTCTACCGCCTCTTCCACCGCCGGTAACCTCGGCGACCGCAGTAAGACCCCTCGCGCCTCTAGACCCACTGCGCTTCAATCGCACACATGCCACCGAAGCGGACGACGGTCTATGCCGATGCCAATGACTTAGCCGTCATCAAGGAGGCCGCCGCTCGCGGCGATGTCAGTGAAGCCGAGATAATCCGCAACGCGATACATCTCGCGGCGATGCGCCTACGTCGCAGGTCCGAGCCGCTACGCCTACGACGGTTCGCCAGTGGCAATCCCACTCTCGCCGCTCGAGTGGACGAGCTGCTCGCAGGCGATTTCGGCGACACACACCGGATCACCTTCGATGCACGGCAACCCAATCCATAGGACACGCCACGCCGAATCCTCCAGCAAGGTTGCCGAATAATTTGTGGAGACACATCGAGAGACGTATGAAGCAAACGATCGACTTGGACGACGAAGCGCTGGCGTTGGCGGCCAAAGAACTCGGGACGACCACGACCCAGGACACGGTTAACGCCGCACTGGAATTCGTGGCCCAGCGCCGACGGCGGATAGAGCAGGTTCGCGATGGTTGCTACGGCTTCGGATGGGGATCGGACATCGGCGATTCCAAAGTCATGCGCATGGCTCGTCGCTGACCTTCATCACACCGTTGCGAGTTCATCTGACAGACACAACCACGGCCGCACAACTGCCGCCGAACTACCGCTGGTGATGTCTGCTCAGGTCGCCACCATCATCGACCTGCTGACAACAGCGTCGCTTGTGGCTCGTGCCAGGCGCTCAAGCCCAGATTCCGCTCAAGAGGAAGCTGTCCCACTCCGCGCCGGAGAAGGCCAGCACGGGCCCCGTCGGATCCTTGGAGTCCCGCACACCGACAGAACCCCCGCCGCCCCCGAGGAAGACGATCTCCACGCACTCCGAGGAATTCGGCGACTTGCTCGACTTGAACCACTGCGCGTCGGATAGATCGAAGGTCACGCCGTGTACTCCTTCACGGTCTGCGACACCAGATACCGCTGGTGAGGAAGCTGTCCCACTCGGTGCCAGAAAAGGACAAGATGGGGCCCGTCTTGTCCTTGGAGTCTCGCAGCACGACGCGCCCACCGCCGAGATGAGCCATCTCGACACAGTCCGAGTTCGGCAGGCTGTGGGTGCTCTTGAACCAGCGTAGTTCTGACATATCAACGGCCACTTGCATACTCCCGCTCCAGGCGTCGAACCAGCTCCATGGATTCGTCTTCGGCCAACGCTACTCGCCGCATGTCGTCGATCGCCATCCGATGACGGTCGATCGCGTCCTGCTGTTCCAGGTACAGATCGCCTTCATATCCCTCGACGTACACCACGGGTGGCTCGATCAATTTGCTTGCCAGATGCGGGAATTCGAGCAGGGTGAACGATCCGGTCGCGAGTCCGAGGTGCCCTCCGACACGAAAGGGAACGATTCGAACCACAACGTTGGACCGAGTGTCGGCCAGGTCCGCGAGGTAGCGCAGCTGACGCGCCATGACATCGCACCCTCCGGGCGTATGCCTCAGAACCGCCTCGGACAGCAACGCTTCGACATGAAACCCCGGATCGTAGAGACGCGCCTGCCGACGAGCGGCCAACTCCAGTCGGCGATCGTCTTCCTTTGCAGGCAAGCATGATTCGACGATCTCGATCATCGAGCGCCGATACTCCGGGATCTGCAGGAGACCAGGCAGCCGCGTGACCTGATGGGTCGTCAACCGAGCCGCCGAAGCCTCGAGGCCGAGGTAGTGATCGAAGTGCGGCGCATACTGACCGGCGAATGCACGCCACCACCCTTTGGTCGTGCCCGCCATTTTCGCGGCTTGGCGTTGATCCTTCATCTCCTGCCACAGCCCGAGGACTTCGCTCCTCTCGGCGCTCGGATTGCCGACCTGATAGAAGTCGAGCAACTCCCGTATCTGCGCCGTTGAGATCTTGATGCGCCGGCCGTCCTCCATCCTCCCGACACTCTGCGGCGACATCTCGATATGCAGCCCGGCAGCTAGTTGACTCTTTCCGGCCCGCATACGGAGGGAACGCAGCTCTCGACCGAAAGCTCTACCGGGAACGGATGATCCAACCATTTGTTCGCCTCACTATTCGGGTATCTCCGGATAGGAATGCATCTGAGTGGACATCCATCGTAGTAGTGCATTGTGCAGATTGAACAGTCCCATCTGCACGAAACTGGATGAGCGCCCCGAGGAATACGGACCGGAGCGGCATCGAAATTCCCATTCCGAGGGCGATTGAATCCGTCGAGCCAAGGAGTCGTCATGCATTGGGACACATGGCTTTTACTCGCAATAACCATGCTCTGCGCGCTAGTCATCGCCTGGTCCTGGCTGGGCTTCCATCGCGAGCGTCTCGCCACCCGAACCCCCACCCTCCGCCTGTCCCTGAACGGCGGCGGCCACCTCGACCTCCCCGCGACCACCCACCGCCACCGCCCGCACCAGCCACGCCACCGCGCATGACCCGACGAGCGAAGGACGGTCCGATGCCCGACCTCCCCCTCTTCCACCAGATGCCCGACCACCCGATCATGAATCTCGAAGTAGCACAGAACTCGCTGCGACGCCACGCGGACTGCGACGACCGCTGCGAGGCCAAACGCTATTTCACGACCCTGGTCCCCCACCTGATGCGGCGCAGAACCACCTGGAACATCTGGGCCGCAGGCGAGTCCGAATCGAGCCCGCCGCACACCGGCCGGCAGCCGTGAAAGTCACAAGTCGACACGAACTCGAATTCCGCAGTGGTGGAACTATTCACAGCTGCGGTTCATTCGAAGGGCACCGGGTCCGTACAGAAGCGATGCTGCTGGGCGTAGATACCCCCGCTATGGGCTGCGCTCTCCACACCCTCCGACGTGTCGACCTGCAAGGCCGACGAGTACGGCTGCGAAACGATCCCGAGACAGAAGACGACACCCTCCGGGCGCGCCGGGAGCTTGGGCGAATCACGTTCGGAGGGAGCCCAGTAAGGATGATGGGTCGTCAGCGGACGACGCACCCGGACGGTCTGTGATTCTGTCGTGCCGGGCCGAATTCGCATGATGCCCACCGGCGGCAACTGCGCCAGTTCCTCGACCTCGTCCGGCCAATCGAAGAACCGCTGCGCGATCTCGATATCGTCGCCGGCCGGAACAACATAGGACTCGGCCGCGGGTGTGGCGCTCCGATCCGAGAAAGGCGTCGGGAACACCAACTCGTTGCCACTTCGATTGACCACACGCCACGTAACCGCGATGTCCGTACCGGTGACCACCACGTCGGCGTCGAACGTAACCCCGCCCGGAGCCGGGGCGCCTCCTGCCAGCGGACCAGGTTCCGGCCCGGACTGGTTGCCACAGCCGACCAGCAGCAGTGCGCAGCAGACGCTCACAACGCAGGCCCGCACACCAGTGCTGATCCGTCCCACTCTCGAAAGCGAATCAACAGCGCGCGTCTCGACGCAATCTGCGCGCGCTGCCGTGGTTTCGTAGCCCCCGGCGGTGCCTGCGGCGTCCCCAACAGCCACGAACGGACCCGGCGCGGGACGCACTTCTACCGTGGAACCCATACGTCTACCCCCTGCCGACAGGGTACCTCGAACCGTCTACCGGGCGTGGCCGGCGCGGTCCCGCGAAAGACGACAATGCCCGAGCGAGAACGAGTCTCACTCGGGCATCGGGGGCCGAACTCAGTTCGTGGTCAGGACCAGCCCCGAGGTCGGGACGCCGGTCCCGGCGGTCACCACGATGTTCTCCAGGCCCTGGACCTGGTTCACGGACGTGCCGCGGATCTGGCGGACGCCCTCGGCTATCCCGTTCATCCCGTGGATGTAAGCCTCGCCGAGCTGGCCGCCGTGGGTGTTCAGGGGGAGGCGGCCGCCTAGTTCGATCGCGCCGTCGGCGATGAAGTCCTTCGCCTCGCCGCGGGCGCAGAAGCCCAGTTCCTCGAGCTGCATCAGCACGAAGGGGGTGAAGTGGTCGTAGAGGATCCCGGCCTGCATGTCCTCGGGGCGCAGACCGCTCTGGGACCACAGCTGGTCGCCTACCAGCTTCATCTCCGGCAGGCCGGACAGGCCGTCGCGGTAGTAGCTGGTCATCACGTACTGGTCCGCACCGGAACCCTGTGCCGCACCGGCGATCAGGGCCGGCTTGTTCGGCAGATCCTTCGCGCGCTCGGCGGACACCACCACGATCGCCACGCCGCCGTCGGTCTCCTGGCAGCAGTCCAGCAGGTGCAGGGGCTCGGCGATCCAGCGGGACGCCTGGTGCTCCTCGAGGGTGATCGGCTTGCCGTAGAAGTGCGCCGCCGGATTCACCGCCGCGTGCTTGCGATCGGCGACCGCGACACGGCCGAAATCCGCACTGCGCGCGCCGTATACGTGCATGTAGCGGCGCGCCACCATCGCCACCTGGGCGGCGGGGGTGCCCAGGCCGTGGGTGTAGGAGAACCCGTTGTCCACGCCCGAGGAACTCGGATTGCCGGTCGCCAGGTGAGTGGCGAACTGGCCGAAGCGATTTCCCGAACGCTCGTTGAACGCGCGGTACGCCACAACCACATCCGCGACTCCGGTCGCGACCGCCATGGCGGCCTGCTGCACGGTCGCCGCGGCCGCGCCGCCGCCGAACGGGATGTTGCTGAAGAACTTCAGGGACGGGATACCGGCGGCGCGCGCCACGGCGGCCTGGGTATTGGTGTCCATGGTGAAGGTCGTCAGGCCGTCCACGTCGGCGGGGGTGAGCCCGGCGTCGGCCAGGGCGGCGGTGACGGCCTCGGCGGCCAGGCGCAGCTCACTGCGGCCCGAGTCCTTGGAGAAATCGGTCGCGCCGATGCCGACGATCGCGGCGGCGCGGCTCAGGCCACTCACTGCGCCTCCTTCAGGGAGATAACGGCTTTCGCCGTGATGTGATCGCCGAGCGAATCCTTGCCGACCACATCGATGGTGATATCCGCGCCGTCCACGGCCGCGACCGTGCCCGACAACGTCAGGGTGTCCCCCGCGTACAGCGGCACGCCCAGGCGCAGCGCGATCGACTTCACGCGGGCGCTCGGCCCGGCCCAGTCGGTCACGAACCGCTGCACCAGACCGGTGTCGGTCAGGATGTTGACGAAGATGTCCTTGGACCCGCGAGCCAGCGCCTTGTCCCGGTCGTGGTGCACGTCCTGGAAGTCCCGGGTGGCCAGCGCCGTCGAGACGATGAACGTGGTGTCGGCGTGAATCACCAACTCCGGCAACGCGGTTCCGACCTGAACCGCCGACAGTTCGACAGTTGTCATTTGACGGCCTTCCAGTAGGGCACGGTGTTGTCCTCGTCCAGCGCCAGGAAGCCCGCCTCGACGGCCATCCCGATCTCGACCTCGGACGGATCGACGCCGGTCAGCTCACCGAGCATGCGCACGCCCTCCTCGAGCTCGACCAGCGCGACCACGTACGGCAGCTGCCGTCCCGGCACCCGGGGCGCGTGATGCACGACGAAGCTGAAGACGGTGCCGCGCCCGGAGGCCACGACGTAGTCGCTCTGCTCGGAGTGGTCCTGCCACAGCGCCGGCACCGGCGGATGCTGCAGCGAGCCGTCGGGCCGCCGCTGGATGCGCAGCTCACCGGCTTTGACGCCGTCCCAGAAGAATTCGGTGTCCTTGGAGACCGTCGGCCGCACGCGCTTGGCGAGATCCTCGGCCGACACAGCGCCGGAAGCCTCGGGGGCAGCGGTCTTTCCGGTCCCGGGCGCGAACTTCAGCATCCGGAACTTCATCTCGGTCACGAGCTCGTCGCCCACGTACCAGTTGGTGAGGTAGGTGGTGAACCAGCCGTCCCCGAGCCCGGTCTTCTTGGGGCCCACGATGTCCCCGATGCTCGAGCGCACCGTGACCTGCTCGCCGACCTCGAGGTAGCGGTGGTAGACCTGCTCGCAATTGGTGGCCACCACCGAGGTGAACCCGGCCGCGTCGAACAGATCGTTGGTGCGGGTCATGGGGTCGTCGTCGGCGCGAATACCGCCCAGCCCCAACATGGTCCACACCTGCGCCATGGCCGGCGGCGCCACGATCCCGGGATGCCCGGCCGCCCGCGCGGCGGCCTCGTCCACGTAGATCGGGTTGGCGTCGCCCAGTGCCTCGACCCAGTTGTTGATCATGGGCTGATTGATCGGATCGCGGCCCGCGCGGGGCGCGGACTCACCGTCGGCCTTGATCTTCTCCAGGCCGTCGCGGATCTCGTCGGCCGTGAAACTCTTCGTCACGCTCTCACTCCTTCGCGAACTAGCGCGGCACCCGCGGCAACCGCAGGCCCATCTGGGCGATCAGCTCACGCATCACCTCGTTGACGCCGCCGCCGAAGGTCACCACCAGGTTCTGCTTGGTGCGCCGGTCCAGCCACACCAGCAGCTCCGCGGTCGCCGGCTCGGCCGGGTCGCCGTAGCGGCCCACGATCTCCTCGGCCAGGCGTCCGGCCTCCTGCAGCGCCTCGGTGGAGAACACCTTGGTCGCGGAGGCGTCGGCGATCACGTCGGCCGGATCGGCGTCCGGGCGCTCCATGTTGGAGGACACCTGCCAGTTCAACAGCTCGTTCAGCCGCACCATGGCGTGCAAACGGCCCAGCGAACGCCGCACGTCGGTCTCGCCGAGCACGCCGTTGGCCTGCGCCCAGTCGCGCGTGCGCTCGTAGAGCTGCTCGATCTTGCCGGACGGGCCCAGACCCACGCGCTCGTGATTGAGCTGGGTGGTGATGAGCTTCCAGCCGCCGTTCTCCTCGCCCACGATCATGTTCGCGGGAACGCGCACATTGTCGAAGTAGGTGGCGTTGGTGTGATGCGCACCGTCGGCGGTGATGATCGGGGTCCAGGAGTAGCCCGGATCCTTGGTATCCATGATCAGGATCGTGATGCCGCGGTGCCGCGACTCCACCGTGCCCGTGCGCACGGCCAGCCAGATGTAATCGGCCTCGTGCGCGCCGGTGGTGAAGATCTTCTGCCCGTTGACGATCCAGTCGCCGTTGGCATCCTTGACCGCGCTGGTGCGCAGCGCGGCGAGGTCGGTGCCCGCGTCCGGCTCGGAGTAGCCGATCGCGAAATGCACGTCACCGGTGAGGATTCCGGGCAGGAACTTCTTCTTCTGTTCCTCGGAGCCGTAGGTCTGCAGGGCGGGACCGACGGTCAGCAGCGTCACCAGCGGGACGGGCACGTCGGCGCGCACCGCCTCGTTGTAGAAGATCTGCTGCTCGAGCGGCCCGAAACCCTGCCCGCCGAACTCCTTCGGCCAGCCGACACCCAGCTTGCCGTCCGCGCCCATGCGCTTGACGACGGCCCGATAGGCATCGCCGTGCCGGTTCACCAGCATCTCGGCCTCCTCTTCGGGAGTGACGAGACTGGTGAAGTACGAACGCAATTCGTCCCGCAAACCGCGCTGTTCGGCGGTCAGTTCGATGAACATCTGGCTCCCAAACGGTCCAGCCGGAACGATTCGCCGCCCAGCCAGCGCGCGATGTCCTTGGCCTGTGAGTAGTAGCGGTGCAGGGGGTGGGTGATATCGACGCCCAGGCCACCGTGCAGGTGATGACACTTCTGCATGGCCGCCGGCAGCTCCGAGGCCACCGTGTACGCGAGCACGTCCAGATCGTCGTCGGTGCGCTCGCGGTGTTCCGCGCCGGCCTCGTCCTGCGCCAGTGCCCAATTGGCGGAGGCCGCGGCCGCGTGCAGCGTACGCGAGACCACGTACACGTCGGCGATCTGCTGTGCGACGGCCTGGAACTCGGCCAGCGGGCGGCCGAACTGCTCGCGGGTGCGCACGTGCTCCGCGGTCAGGGCGAGCACGCCCTTGAGCAGGCCGTCCGCGACCGAGCCGATGCCCGCCAGGGCCAGCCGGTGCAGGTCGGCGATGCCGCCCGGCAGCAGCTGCTCGGCCGGAATCGAGACGCCCTCGAAGCGCACCGAGAACTCGGGCACCCCATCGGACGTCGGCCCCGCGGTCTTGACGAGGCCCGCCGCCTCGCCGTCCACGACGGCGAGCCCGGAGTCGGTGGGCACCAGGATCCAGCGCGCGGTGCCCGCGTAGGGCACCGCGACCTTGGTGCCGGTGATGCGCACCGTGGCGCCCTCGGACACCGCGGTGGTCTCCGGCTTCTCGGTGAAGGGCGCGCCCGCCTCGTGCAGCGCGGCGGTCAGCACCGCGCCCTCGGCGACGGCCGGAAACACCTTCTCCGCCAAGCCATCCGGGATACCGGCCGCCAGCAGCGGCAGCACCCCGAAGGCCAGGGTGGTCAGCGCCGGAATCTGGACCGCGTCGGTGGCGAGCTCGGTGAGCATGGCCGACACCTCGAGCAGCCCCATCTCGTCGCCGCCGAAGCGCTCCGGTAGCGGAACGGCCAGCAGACCACTGCCCGCGAACACCGGCCAGAGGGCGATATCACGCGCGCTTTCACGTTCTAGCAAACTTACGACAACCTCGGCGACAGCGTCCTGGCTCTCGTCCCTGGTGAAGTCCAATGCAATGCTCCCGTTGAGGTGTGGACTAGGCGTGCGACTCGCGCGGCAGCCCGAGAATTCGTTCACCGGCGACGGTCAAAAGAATCTGCTCGGTACCGCCCGCGATCGACAAACAGCGCGTGAGCAGGAATTCTTTCACCACATCGGTTTCCAAGGCACCCGCCGCGCCAGCCACTTCCACGGCAAATTCGGCGACCGCCTGACGGTGCCTGACACCGACCAGTTTGCGCACGCTGCTCTGCGGGCCGGGGTCCCCGCCGGACAGCAGCTTCTGCGCGGCACGCGCGTCCAGCAACGTTCCAGCTATCGACTCGGCGACCAGGCCCCCGAGGCGGTCGGCCACCAGTTCGGCGCCGGGACCGGACTTCGGGGCGGCGGCGATCAACGCCTCCAGCTCCGCGCCGATTCCCTTGCCGCCCATGGCGACCCGCTCGGCCGAGAGCGTCGAACGAGCGATCTTCCACCCGTTGCCCAGCTCCCCGACCAGGCAGTCGTCCGGGACGAAGACATCGTCGAGGAAGACCTCGTTGAAGCGCGCCTCACCGGTGATCTCGATCAGCGGCCGGATGTCGATCCCGGCGCTTTTCATGTCCACCAGGAAGTAGCTGATGCCGCGATGCTTGGCCGCGCTCGCGTCGGTGCGCGCCAGGCAGATGCCCCAGGTGGCCTCGTGCGCCAGCGAGGTCCAGACCTTCTGACCGCGCAGCTTCCAGCCGCCCTCGACCCGCTCGGCGACCGTGCGCAGCGCCGCCAGGTCCGAACCGGCGCCCGGCTCGGAGAACAGCTGGCACCAGATGACCTCGCCGGTCAGCGTCGGCAGCGCGTAGCGCTCGATCTGCTCGGGCGAACCCCACTGCAGCAGTGTGGGAATGGCCCAGTTGGCGATGGCCAGCTCGGGCAGCTCGATCCCCGCCTTGCGGATCTGATCGTCGAGCCAGGTGCGCTGGATCGGGCCCGCGCCCCGGCCGTACGGCGCCGGCCAGTGCGAGGCCAGCAGCCCGGCGGCGGCGAGCGCGCCGCGCTGCTCGGCGGCGGGCAGGGCGGCGATGTTGGCCAGTTCGGCCGCCAGCACCGCGGCCTCCTCGGCACTGGAACCCACGGCGTCCCAATTCGGTTCGCCCGCGGTGCCGTCCGCGGTCAGATCGAGACCGACCGTGCGGCGCACACCCGCGACGGTGAGCTCGGTGACCCGCGCCCGCCAGTGCGCGGAACCGCCCAGCAACTGACGCGTGGCGGTGGCCCGGCGCAAATACAGGTGGGCGTCGTGCTCCCAGGTGAAACCGATTCCACCCAGGACCTGAATGCAATCCTTGGCGGTTTCCACGGCGGCGTCCAGCGCGATGGCCAGCGCGACCGCGGCGGACAACTGCAGTTCCGCGCTACCACTGTCCACGGCGGCCGCGGCATCGGCGGCCACGGCGCGAATTTGTTCGGCCCGGCACAGCATCCACGAGCAAATATGTTTCACCGCTTGGAATTCGCCGATCTTTCGACCGAATTGCTCACGCACCTTGGCGTATTCGACCGCGGTCTCCAGGCACCAGCCGGCAATTCCGGCGGCCTCGGCGGCGGCCAGCGTGGCGGCGATGTCCAGCACCGAGTTGGCGGGCTCGAAGATATGGTCCGGCGCCACAGCAACATTCGCGCATTCGACACGCGCCAGCGGCACACTGCGGTCGATCGTGTCCAGCGGCTCGATGGCGAGACCCTCGGCGCCGGCGTCGATCAGACACCACAGCGTCCGCTCACCGTCGCGCACGGGCACCAGAACGGCGGTTCCGGGGGCGGCGCCCGGCACCGAATCCCAGGCCCCGGTCAGGGTGAGGCCGGACGCCGGGTCGATCGGGGCCGATATCGCGATTTCGCCCCCGAGGGCGACACCGCACGGCGTATTCTCGTCGAGCATCTCCCCGGCAACGAGGCCGGCGAGCGCCGTGGTGAGAACCGGTCCGCCGACCAGATCATGCGCCGCCTGTTCCACCAGGACAGCGAGATCGCCGACGGAACAACCGGCGCCCCCGGCCTCCTCCGGCACCGCGACCCGGAAAATTCCGAGATCGGCCAGACGCGACCAGTATTCGCGCCAATAGTCGGGCCCACCGGAACGCATTGTTGCAATTGGGCGCACCGACGCCGCCCATCCGCGCATGGACTCCTGAACGGCTTTATGCTCGTCAGTGGTGGCTATGGTCACACTCCATACCGCCTTTCTGGGGTGACTTCCACTCCTAGAACATGTTCTAATGTTCGAGCCGGGCGTAAGTCAAGCGCCGCCCGGCTGGTACGAACTCGTAGCCAGCCGACGCTGGGTGAGTGCACCGAACGATTCGTGCAGGAAAGGACTCTCAACCGATGGCCAGTCCCTCCCGATCGCAGGCTGCCGACGGGCCCGCCGCCGCGCGCACCGCGCCCGCCACCACCCTGAGCGAGGAGGATCTGAGCTCCGCCGCCCAGCGTGACCGGCGCAAACGCATCCTCGACGCGACCTTGGCGCTGGCCTCCAAGGGCGGCTACGACGCGGTGCAGATGCGAGCGGTCGCCGAGCGCGCCGACGTCGCCGTGGGCACCCTGTACCGGTATTTCCCGTCCAAGGTGCACCTGCTCGTCTCGGCCCTGGCCCGCGAATTCGAGCAGCTGGAGGGCCGGCGCAAGCCGCTGCCGGGCAACGATCCACGCGAGCGCATGCACCTGATGCTGCACCAGATCACCCGCGCCATGCAGCGCGATCCGCTGCTGACCGAGGCCATGACGCGAGCGTTCATGTTCGCCGACGCCTCCGCGGCCGCCGAGGTCGATCGCGTCGGCAAGGTGATGGACCGCTTCTTCGCCCGCGCGCTGTCCGACGAGACGCCCGACGATCGCCAGCTCGCCATCGCCCGCGTCATCAGCGACGTGTGGCTCTCGAATCTGGTTGCCTGGCTGACGCGGCGGGCCTCGGCCACCGACGTCACCGAACGCCTCGAGCTGACCGTCGATCTGCTCATCGGCGACGCCAAGTAAGCGAGATCACCCCGGGGCGAACGCAACCCGGGCTTTCGCACGTATGACCGGAGGGTCGCCCACCTCTCGAGGTGGAGCCGGCCCTCCGTCGTCGTTCCGGAACGTGACTGGTCACAGGCACGAAAGCCGGGGTGCACCAGCGGAAATCGGACATCTGGTGAACGGCGCGCAAGGGTCTTGTAAACGCTATGTATCACCGTCAAAACGAGCGGGCAATCAACACCCAGTAGAGTCACGCTCGCCCTGAAGAAACTCCTCCGATCATTAGGTTGGATGCGTGAGCGCACAGGATTTGCCACTGGAACTTCGCCGTGCGTTGGCGGCTGTCGCCCGCGTGCCACGGCTGCTTGTCGCCTCGGACTACGACGGGACGATCGCGCCCATCGTGTCCGACCCCGCGAAGGCCTATCCCCATAGGGAGTCCGTGAATGCGCTGCGCGCGCTTTCCGGACTCACCGGTACCACCGCGGCCGTCATCTCCGGCCGCGCGCTGCGAGATCTCGCGGCGCTGTCCCGATTGCCCGTCGAGGTGCAACTCATCGGCAGTCACGGGTCCGAATTCGACGTCGGCTTCGTGCATGCCATCGACAACGACGCCAAACAGCTACTGCAGGAAGTGCAGTCGACGCTGGCCCAGGTCGCCCAGGACAACCCGGGCGCCACTGTCGAGATCAAACCGGCCAGCGTCGCGCTGCACGTGCGCAACGCCAGCCCCGAAATCGGCCGTCGCGCACTGGTTCAGGTGCGTCAGGGTCCGGCCAGCTGGGTCGGCGTACAGACCACCGAGGGCAAAGAGGTCATCGAACTCGCGGTGATCGAAACCGACAAGGGCGCGGCGCTGGACATCGTCCGGCATCAGCAAGGCGCGTCCGCGGCGGTCTTCATCGGTGACGACGTCACCGACGAGAAGGCGTTCAAACGCCTGTCCGGACCCGATGTGGGCATCAAGGTCGGCGAGGGCGACTCGCTGGCCAAACACCGGGTCGCCAGCACCGAGGAGGTGTCCAAGGCGCTGGCCTTCCTGCTGGAGGAGCGGCGTACCTGGCTCGCCGGCGCCAGCGCGCCCCGCATCGAGCGGCTCACGATGCTGGCCAGCCCGCGCACCAAGGCGCTGGTCACCCCGGACGGCACCATCACCTGGCTGTGCCATCCGGAACCGGATTCGGCGGCGGTGTTCGCGCACCTGCTCGGCGGACCCGGCGCGGGGCACTTCACCATCGCGCCCGAACGCGCGGGACTGCCACTGTCGCAGCGGTACATCGACGGCACCATGACCGTCGAAACCCGTTGGTCCAGTTTGTCGGTGGTGGATTACCTGCCGCACGACGTGGTGGCCGAGCGCACCGACCTGACCCGTGTCATCAGCGGTGACGCCAAGGCGGTCGTAACCTTCGCTCCCCGACCGGAATTCGGCCAGGTGCCGGTGCGCATCGTGCGCGATCCGGCCGGCCTGCGCGTACAGGGCACCAACGATCCGATCGTGCTGCGCTCCCCCGGCGTCGAATGGGAGATCATCGACGACGGCAACCACCACACCGCGCGCGCGGTGGTGGACCCGAGCCGGGGCCCGATCGTGCTCGAAATGCGCTGCGGCACTTCCGATCTCGCGCCCTGCATGACGCCCGAGAGCGATCGCCGCCGGCTCGCCGAGCGGTACTGGGCCGACTGGGCGGGCACGCTCGAACTGCCGCCCCTCAAACCCGATCTCATGAAGCGGTCCGCGCTCACCCTGCGCGGACTGGTGCACGCGCCGTCCGGCTCCATCATGGCCGCGGCGACGACCTCGCTGCCCGAAGACATCGGCGGCGTGCGCAACTGGGACTACCGCTACTGCTGGCTGCGCGACGCCTCACTCACCGCGTCCGCGCTGGTATCGCTCGGCTCGCTCGGCGAGGCCGAGGACCTGCTCGCCTGGACCCACCGCGTCCTCGAGACGCTGCCCGGGCCCGAGCGACTGCACCCGCTCTACACCCTCTACGGCGAGACCCTGCCGCCCGAGGCCGTCATCGACCAGCTGCCCGGTTACGCCGGATCGCGGCCGGTGCGCGTCGGCAACGCGGCGAACATGCAGGTCCAGCTGGACGTGTTCGGGCCCATCGTGGACCTGATCTCCCAGCTCGCGCACGCCCGCGAACGCAAGGGCATCACCGATCCCGCCAAGGCGCTGCCGGACGCGGACTGGGATCTCGTGCACGCCATGGTCTCGGCCGTGCAGCGGCGCTGGCGCGAACCGGACCACGGGATCTGGGAGATCCGCGGCAACCCGCGGCATCACGTGTACTCCAAGGTCATGGGCTGGCTCACCGCCGACCGGGCGATCACGCTCGGGCGGCAGTTCGGCCGGACCGTCGACCCGGAGTGGGAGAAGCTGCGCGACACCATCTCCGAGGAGGTGAAGGTCGAGGGCTGGAACGAGGAGGTCCAGTCCTACACCGCCGCCTACGAGGGCACGGACCTGGACGCGGCCACCCTGCACATCGGCCTCAGCGGGCTCATCGATCCGTCGGATCCGCGCTTCGCCGCCACCGTCGTGGCCACCGAGGCCGAACTCCGCAGCGGCTCGACCGTGTACCGCTACCACCACGACGACGGGCTGCCCGGCGGGGAAGGCGGCTTCCACCTGTGCGCCGCCTGGCTCGTCGAGGCATACCTGCTCATCGGCAAGCGCGAGGACGCCGAGGCGCTCTTCGCACAGCTGGTGGACGTGGCGGGGCCGACCGGGCTCCTGTCCGAGGAGTACGACCCGGTCGCCGAACGCTCGCTGGGCAACCACCCGCAGGCGTACAGCCACCTGGGCCTGCTGCGCTGCGCGCAGCTGCTGAGCCAGCCGGTGGGTGCGTTCACGTAGGTCCGGACCGGACCCGAGACATCCGGCCCCCGCGAACAGTCGTTCGCGGGGGCCGGACTCGTGCAGGGGGAGGCCGCTGTCGCCGGACCCGCCTCGGGAGGCGGGAGTGCCGGTCCGCGACGACGGCCGCGCGACGACGGCAAGAACCGCGGTTCGCACTGTGCGGCCCCGAAATCGCGCGGGGACATCGGCCGCGGCAGCGGGACCGGCGTGGCGTCGGCGTGGTGCGCACCACACCTACCGGTCGGAATTCGTCGGGGCGCGGATTCGTGGGTTACATTTTATTGGCAATCGTTTTCGTTTTTGTTAGGCAGCTTCAGGAGTGGTTCGCGTGCGCAACAGCTATGCCAGAGGATTCGCGGTCGCAGCCGCCGGGCTGGCCGCCGTGGCCACCCTGACCGCCTGCGGGAACTCGACGACCGACTCCGACGCCATCACCGTCGTGGCCTCCACCAACGTGTGGGGCGACATCGCCAAAACCGTCGCCGGACCGGACGCCCAGGTGGAATCGCTCATCTCCGACCCGACCGTCGACCCGCACTCGTTCGAGATCACGGCCGTGCAGGCCGCGCGCATCAGCGACGCCGACCTCATCGTCTACAACGGCGGCGGCTACGACGAGTTCATCGACAAGGCCATCTCCGGCAAGAGCAAGCGCAACGTGAACGCCGTCGAGATCGCCGGCGAGGGCGAGCACGGACACGAGGAGAGCGCACCCGGCGCCACCCCGGCCAAGGAGAGCGAAGGCCACGGGCACGACCACGGCGGCGCCAACGAACACGTCTGGTACGACGCGCACACCGTCGGCCACGTCGCCGAACACATCGCCGAATCCCTCGGCGAACTCGACCCGGCCAACAAGCAGGCCTACGCCGATCGCGCCGCCGCCTTCGCCGGGCAGCTCGAGGACATCGAGGCCATCACCGCGAAGATCGCCGCCGACAAGCCGAATCAGCCCGTCCTGCAGACCGAACCGCTCGCGTACTACCTGCTGACCGCCGCCAAGGTCGACGACCGTACCCCGCACTCGTTCCAGGAAGCGGTGGAACAGGGCACCGACCCCTCCCCCGCCGACGTGGCCGCGGTGCGAGACCTGCTGAAGGCCAAGCAGGTTCGCGCGCTGGTCTACAACATCCAGACCGAGGACTCCACCACCAAGGACATGCGCGCCACCGCGCAGGCCAACGGCATCGCCATCGTCGAGGTGACCGAAACCCTGCCCGAGGGCCTGGATTACATTCGGTGGATGACCGGCAACGCCAAGGCACTCGCCACGGCGCTCGCCTAGGTCCGGGGCAATGCCTGCCACCGCCGCACCTACCGAGGGAGTCGCGCTGACCGAGCCCACCGAACGGGTCACCCGGCAATCTTCGAGCGCATCCCCCGCGCCCGAGCGCTCTCCCCTGCCCGAAACCCGTTCCGCCGCAACCCCGGAACCCGCCCCCGCGGTCGAGCTCGCCAACGCGCGCCTGTCCTACGGGGACCGGACGCTGTGGCAGGGACTCGACCTACAGGTGCGGCCCGGCGAATTCGTCGCCGTGCTCGGCCCCAACGGTTCCGGCAAGACCTCGCTGCTGAAGATGCTGCTCGGTCAGGTCGCACTGTCCGAGGGCACCGCCCGGATCGCGGGAGCGCCCGCGCGCGTCGGCAATTCGGATATCGGCTACATCCCGCAGCAGAAGACCATGGACGCCGGCGCGCAACTGCGCGGCGTCGACCTCGTCGGGCTCGGCGTGGACGGGCACCGCTGGGGCCTGGGCCTGCGCGGGCGCGCCGAACGCAAACGCAAAGTGGCCCGGGCGATCGCGGACGTCGGGGCGGAGAAGTTCGCCTACGCGCCCATCGACGCGCTCTCGGGCGGCGAACAGCAGCGCCTGCGCGTGGCCCAGGCCCTGGCCGGCGACCCGCGGGTACTGCTCTGCGACGAACCGCTGCTGTCGCTGGACCTGGCCAACCAGCGCCTGGTCTCGGAACTGATCGACAAGCGCCGCCGCACCCACGACACCGCCGTCCTGTTCGTCACCCACGAGATCAATCCCATTCTGCCGCTGGTGGATCGGGTGCTGTACCTGGTCGACGGCAAGTTCCGGATCGGCACCCCCGACGAGGTGATGACCACCGCCGTGCTCTCGGAGCTGTACCGCACCGAGGTCGAGGTGCTGCGCGTGCGCGGGCGACTGGTCGTGGTCGGCACCGGCGACGCCATGGACGCGCTCGGCGCGGCCGGGGCGCACTGCCACGGCGAGCAGGTTCCGGAGGCCCGCCGGTGATCGACAAACTCGCCGACGTCTTCGGCAAGATGTTCGACTTCTCCACCACCGCACACCTGCTCGGCTACGACTTCGTCCAGCAGGCCGTGCTGGCCGCGGCGCTGCTCGGACTGCTGGCCGGAGCCATCGGCCCGCTCATCATCAGCCGGCAGATGTCGTTCGCGGTGCACGGCACCAGCGAACTCTCGCTCACCGGCGCGGCCGCGGCGCTGCTCGCCGGGGTCGGCGTCGGACTCGGGGCCATCGCCGGATCGGTGGTGGCGGCCGTGCTCTTCGGGGTCCTGGGTTCGCGTGCGCGCGAACGGGATTCGGTGATCGCGGTGGTGCTGTCGTTCGGGCTCGGGCTGTCCGTGCTGTTCCTCTGGCTCGGCCCCGAACGCGCGGGCTCGAAATTCTCGCTGCTCACCGGCCAGGTGGTGAGCGTCGGCTACAACGGGCTCACCCTGCTGGCCACCTGCACCGTCGGGGTGCTGGTGGTGCTGGCCGCCATCTACCGCCCGCTGCTGTTCGCCAGCTCGGACCCGGAAGTGGCGGTGGCGCGCGGAGTTCCGGTGCGCGCGCTGTCGATCGTGTTCGCGGTGCTGCTGGGCATCACCGCCGCCTTCGGCGTGCAGATCGTGGGCGCGCTGCTGGTGCTGGCGCTGCTCATCACGCCCGCCGCGGCGGCCTGCCAGCTCACCGCTAGTCCGGTACGCGCGACCATCCTGGCCGTGGTGTTCGCCGAAATCGCCGCCGTCGGAGGCATTCTGCTCTCCCTCGCCCCCGGTGTGCCGGTGTCGACCTTCGTCACCACGATCTCGTTCACGATCTACCTGATCTGCCGCGTCGTCGGTGCGCGCACCCGCAACCGCCGCCGCGAACTCGTGCCCGCCTGAGGTTCGGGCCCGTACTCGCCACCGCGAACACGGGCGGGTACAGCACGTGAACTCTTCCCCAACCGAGGATTCGATCTTCGTCGCCGGGGTAACCCAAGCCCGCGATCTACCGCGTGAGGGGCGGTAGAACGCGCCCGCCGCATCCCTCCCGGGGCGAACGCCCCCTCGTCCCGTCCCGGGAGGAATGCGTGCCGAGCCGCAGAATCACCGGCGGGTGAACGCGTCCGCGCTCAGCCCTCGCCGGCCAGGGCGAACAAGCCGTCGGCCGTCTGCTCGATCAAGCCGTCGACCAGCAGGGAATCCAGGGCGCGGGCGCGCTGGCCGGGATCCCGGGTCCAGGCCAGATCCAGGCGGGCCTGCTCGACGGGACCGGTGGCGTCACGCAGCACATCCAGCAGCCGGCCGCGGGCCTGGCGGTCGGTGCCCTCGAACTTCTGCACCTTGCGAACCACGTCCGAGGGCGGGCGGCCGGCGCTCACCCAGGCGCAGCTGGGCAGCGGGCAGCGGGCGCAATCGGGGGTGCGGGCCGTGCAGACGGTCGCGCCCAATTCCATGATGGCGGCCGAAAAGACCGCCGCGCGTGGCACATTCACCGGCAGCAACGCCTCGGTCTCGCCCAGATCGCGGGCCGCCGGATTGCCCGCCTCGGCGCGGCCGTGCACCGCCCGCGCCACCACGCGCCGAACGTTGGTGTCCACCACCGGAACTCGCTGACCGTAGGCGAAGCACGCCACCGCGCGAGCGGTGTAGGCGCCGATGCCGGGCAGCCCGAGCAGCACCTCCACATCCGCGGGCACCTCGTCACCGTGCTGTTCGGCCAGCACCCGCGAGCACTCGTGCAGGCGCAGCGCCCGGCGCGGATAGCCGAGTTTGCCCCAGGCGCGCAGCACGTCGCCCTGTGGCGCGGCGGCCATGGCCGAGGGAACGGGCCAGCGCGCCACCCACTCGCGCCAGATCGGCTCCACCCGGACCACCGGGGTCTGCTGGAGCATGATCTCGCTCATCAGAATCTGCCACGCCGTCACGCCGGGCCGCCGCCACGGCAGGTCCCGGGCGGTGTCCCGGTACCAGTCGATCAATACATCGCTGTCCACTGTCATTCGTGCTCCGCCGTCGCCTCGATCCGCGCCACGGGCTCACCGCCCGGGCGGCGCCATGGTCGGTGGCCGGTTGCCGGACCGTAACGTCGCGGACTCGCCAGTAACCGACCCCGTATGCAGAATGGGACACATGCCGCATTCCAACCCGATCAGTGCCTGGAAGTCCCTGCGTGAGGGCAACGAGCGCTTCGTCAACGGCACGTTGCAGCATCCTAGCCAAGGCGCCGCCGACCGGGCCAAGCTCGTCGCCGGTCAGCAGCCCCAAGCAATCCTCTTCGGCTGCGGTGACTCCCGCGTGGCCGCCGAGATCATCTTCGACCGGGGCCTCGGCGACATGTTCGTGGTCCGCACCGCCGGTCACGTCGTGGATTCCTCGGTCCTGGGGTCCATCGAGTACGGCGTGCACGTGCTGAACGTGCCGCTCATCGTGGTGCTGGGCCACGACAGCTGCGGCGCGGTCCGCGCCACCATCGACGCCCTCGATCACGGCAACGTGCCCGGCGGGTTCATCCGCAGCGTGGTCGAGCGCGTCACCCCGTCGATCCTGCTCGGCCGCCGCGACGGCCTCGAGTCGGTGGACGACCTCGAAGCCCGCCACGTCGAGGAGACCGCCCGCCTGCTGATGCAGCGTTCGGTGATCATCTCCGAACGCGTGGCGGCCGGCGAGTGCGCGATCGCCTGCGTCACCTACAACCTCGGCGAGGGCCAGATCAAGCTGCGCCGCGTCATCGGCAACATCGGCGAGGTCGTGTAGTCGCTGGTGAGATTGCCGGGCCTCGCTGCCGAACGCAGCGGGGCCCGGACTCGTCGTCGGGGCTGGGCATCCCGCAGGCCTCGAACGGGTGGCGCACGGCCCCACGGCCCGGAGGGACAGCTGTGCGTTCGCCGGCGGCGGGCGAAAGTGCCCACATCGCGCGAACACATCGGGTGCAGGCTGCAGTGGGCCGGGCGAGTCGCGAGGGTGGGGAGAAATAGGGCAGAACGGTCGACACGGGCACTGGGAGGTTGCCGGGGGTTGACGGGGTGGCAAACGGGACGGTCGGTGCGCCGGAAGTTCGGGCGGGCAAGGGTATTCGCGGAGATCGGGCCCGAAAAGCGGTTCGAGAGCCGGGGAAATCTACCTGGGGTGCGGCCCTTTTCAGCTCCGACACGCCGAGACCCTGCGCCGGATGCGCCCGACGGTGCCCTTACCGTTGTCAGCGTGCTGGAACCGAATGGACCGCTGCCGCCGGAAATCTACTGGCGCCGTCGCCTGATCGCGATCGGTGCCGTGGTGGTCGCTCTCGCGCTGGTCATCTGGGTGGCGTTCGCCCTGGTGCGCGGCGGTGGCGACGATAAGAAGGCCGGGGGCGAGACCACGTCCGCCGCCCAGGCGTCCCCGAGCAAGAGCGCGGCGAGCCCGACGTCGGGCGCGCCCGAGACGAGCAAACCCGCCGGGAGCGCGAGCCCGAGCGCCGCGCCCGCCGGCGCGCCCGCGGGCCAGTGCCCGGATCAGTCACTGGCCGTGAAGGTCAACGTCGGCCAGCCCACCTACAAGGCCGGGGAACAGCCGGTCTTCGGCATCGTCATCACCAACATCTCCAGCGGCGCCTGCGAACGCGACATGGGTTCGGGCCTGCAACTGGTGTCGGTGCAGTCGCTGGACGGCCAGCGCAGGCTCTGGTCCAGCACGGACTGCTACCCCGACGGCACCCCGGACATGCGCACGCTCAGCCCCGGCCAGCAGGCGGCCTTCACCGTCACCTGGTCCGCGCAGTCCTCCCAGCCCGGTTGCGCGGGCGAGCGTATCCCGGTACCCGCGGGCCCCTACACCGTTGTCGCCCAACTCGGTTCGGTGCGCAGCGCACCGGAACCCTTCAATATCGCCTGATCCCAGCACACCCGCATCGAAGGCCGGAACCACACCGTGGTCCCGGCCTTCGCCGTTCTCGCGGCGGGACAGCGCGTTCGGGCCGATCCCGCGCAATCGGGCTGGCGCCACCCGAGTTTCGGCACGATGCTGCCGGATAACGGGTGCTCCCACCTATTTTCGGCGAATTGCACAATCGGCGCGGGGTGAATTCCGCGCGCGAATTCGAATCCGTCAGCGGATCCGTTGATGCACTCGTGATATCACCGGATGCCGAACGCTATGAGTCGGGCTGTGTTCGCCCGCAGAATCCGAACGATTCCGGGTCACAATTGCGGGCCCGAAACCGGTCGTTCGATCATCTGCGCGCCGGTAGCCGGAATTCGGCGCGATAGCCGCGAATCCCGCTCGGCGCGAACGATCCACACTCATCCACAGGAGCGACACGGGTGTCCAGGTACGGCGAAATTGCCGAATCGCCCCGGCATTCGAATCGCACGGGAATCGGTGAGATACGTCCCCGACGAGCGTCAAGCCCCCTTAGCGCGACACGCCCGCACGCCACGCGGGCGTTATGCGGCTTCCACACCGCCGCCGGGCGCGCTTCACACCCGCGTGGCAGCGCTCCTCGAACCCGAGCGGCAGCACCGTCGTCCCCGAAATCGCGTGTCGCGCCGAGCCGCTGCACTGTCCCGCCGCACCGCAGCGGTCTCGAGCCCGCGCAGCCGTCTCAAGCCTGCGCAGCGGCCCGTCGCCGCGGCCGCAGCCCGCTCATCGACAGCGCCGCACCGAGATCGGCGACCTCGCGCAGGGTCATGCTGCGGCCCGTGCGATCCACCCCGGGCGGCACCAGGGCCTCGGTGAAACCGAGTCGCTCCGCCTCGGCCAGTCGCCGGGTCAGCCCGGTCACCTGCCGCACCTCCCCCGCCAGCCCCACCTCGCCGAGCACCACCAGGCCGCTGGGCAGCGCCCGATCCTGACTCGCGCTCGCGATGGCCAGGGCCACGGCCAGATCGGCGGCGGGCTCGGTGAGCCGCATACCGCCCACGGTGGCCGCGTAGACGTCCTGCTTGCCCACGTAGACCCCGCAGCGGCTCTGCAGGACGGCCAGGACCATGGAAACGCGGTTGTAGTCCAGCCCGCTCACCGCGCGCCGGGGCGCGGGCACGGCGGTGTCGACCGTCAGGCCCTGCACCTCGCCCAGCATGGGGCGCTTGCCGTCCATGGCCACGGTGACCGCGGTCCCGGGCACCGAGGCGCCCCGATGATGCAGGAACAGCCCGGAAGGGTCGTCCACACAGGCGATTCCGGCCTCTTTCATCTCGAAGCAGCCCACCTCGTCGGTGCTGCCGAAACGATTCTTGATGCCGCGCACCATGCGCAGCGAGGTGTGCTTGTCGCCCTCGAAGTGCAGCACCACGTCGACCAGATGCTCGAGCGTGCGCGGACCCGCCACCGAACCGTCCTTGGTGACGTGCCCGACCAGCAGCACCGCGATACCCGTCGCCTTGGCCAGCGAGGTGAGCGCCGCGGTCACCGTGCGCACCTGGGTGACACCGCCGATCACGCCGTCCGTGTCCCCGGCCAGCATGGTCTGCACCGAGTCGACCACCAGCAGCGTGGGCCGCACCTGCTCGACATGCCCGAGGATCGTGGCCAGATCGGATTCGGCCGCCAGATAGACCTTTTCGTGTACCGCGCCCGTCCGGTCGGCCCGCAGCCGCACCTGGCCCGCCGATTCCTCGGCCGTGACGTAGAGCGCGATCTCGTCGCGCGCCCGCGCCCAGCGATGCGAGACCTCGAGCAGCAGCGTCGATTTCCCGACGCCGGGCTCCCCGGACAGCAGCACCACCGACCCGGGCACGATGCCCCCGCCCAGCACCCGGTCCAGTTCGGACACGCCCGTGCCGCGCGCCTGGGTGCGCTGGGAGTCGATCGCCGAGATGGGTGTGGCGGCGGTGCTGGGCAGCATGGCTTTTCGCCCCACGCCCGCCGACGCGGCGGCGCCGGCCACCTCCTCGATGGTTCCCCAGCCCTCGCACGCCGGGCACCGCCCGACCCACTTGGCGACCTCGTTCGAGCACGCAGCACACCGATACAGCGATTTCACCTTGGCCACGCGCGCAGCCTAATGACCGGCTCCGACAGGAACCCTCACGCCCGCGCTCACCGGCGCGCCCGAAACGCACCGCACCCCGCTCCGGTATCCGGGGCGGGGTGCGGTCGAGCGTGTGCGGGAAGCCGGCTCAGTGGCCGCCGGCCGACTCGCCTTCCTTCTTCGCGGGCTCGGGGCGCGCGAGGTCCGGCCCGGCGTCGACCGGCACGTTGATCGCGACGGTGCCGTTCCGCTTGAAGTTCATCGTTACCTGGTAGGTCAGGCCGGGGGTGACGTCCTTGGTCAGACCGGTGACCTCGATGAGCAGCGGGTTGGCCGCCGGATCGGCGGGCTTGTCCGCCGCGGTGGTGGCGGTGGTGGCCGGGGCACCGTGCGAGTCGTCGTGCCCGTGGTCGTCGGCCTTGGCCGACTTGTTCGGCAGATCCGCGACCAGGGTGGCCTGCGGCTTGATCTCGGCCTTGCCGTTGACCTTCACCTGGCCGATGTCGGTGGTGATGCTGACGAGCTCGTCGGGCTCGTACTCGCCGAGGTTGGCGGCGCTGAACGCGAGAACGGCCTTGCCGCCCTTGGCGTTCTGGTACTCCTCGCTCTGCGGGAGCAGGAATCGCACATCGCGCAGCGCGATCTTGCCGACCTCGGCTTCGTTGCCATTGACGGCCGCGACCTGGTCCGCGGTCTGCGACACCTGTCCGGCGCCGCAACCCGTCAGCACGAGCGCCGCGCCCGCGGCGAGTGCGGCAACTGTCACGGCACGCGCCTTAGACAAGGTGGTGGCTTTCAGGGCAGTCACGGGTTGTCCTCCATGTCGACCGGGCTCACTCCACTATGCAGAGTAGTAGTCAAAGAGAGTAATGCGTGCGATCGGACGCCTCGCGCGGGGGCAGTGTCGTTTATGCGAGGGTGCCCACCGCGTATGCGAAGAGGGGCCCGGCATATGCCTGCGAACACCGCCCCGCGCTATCCCGTTATGCCACAACAAGATGCACACGATTCCCGTTCTGTCAACCCCCGCCGCTGGCTCGTTGTGGCCCTGACCTGCGCCGTTGATCGCGCCGTTACCGAGTCGCATGTTAAACTGTGAACATCGAAAGGGGCACGGGACAGATGATTTTTAAGGTCGGAGACACCGTCGTTTACCCCCACCACGGAGCGGCGCTGATCGAAGCTATCGAAACTCGCACCATCAAGGGTGTACAAAAGGAGTATCTGGTCCTGAAGGTCGCGCAAGGCGACCTGACCGTTCGGGTTCCCGCAGAGAACGCAGAGTATGTCGGCGTCCGCGACGTCGTCGGCCAGGAAGGCCTCGACAAGGTCTTTCAGGTACTGCGTGCACCGCATACCGAAGAGCCCACCAACTGGTCTCGCCGCTATAAGGCCAACCTCGAGAAGCTCGCCTCCGGCGATGTGAACAAGGTGGCCGAGGTCGTTCGCGATCTGTGGCGCCGGGAGCAGGACCGCGGCTTGTCCGCCGGTGAGAAGCGCATGCTGGCCAAGGCCCGCCAGATTCTCGTCGGCGAGCTCGCGCTCGCGGAGGGCACCGACGATGTTCGTGCCGAGACCCTGCTCGACGAGGTTCTCGCAGCGGCATCCTGACAGTGAACGCATCACACGGCGCGAGCCGTGTTGTCGCGCTGGTGCCTGCCGCCGGTCAGGGCGTACGTCTCGGTGAGTCGAGGCCGAAGGCATTCGTCCCGGTCGGCGGCATTCCCATGCTTCGCCTGGCCATCGATGGTCTGCTCGCATCCGAGTCCGTCGACGAGGTGGTGGTGATCGTGCCCGCCGACCTCGTCGACGAGACTCGCGCCCTCCTGCCCGACAGTCACGTTCCCGTACGCGTGGTCCCCGGCGGCGCCGAACGCACCGATTCGGTGCGGGCCGGCCTGAACGCCGCCCCCGCGGCCACGCACTATCTCGTACACGACGCCGCGCGCGCACTCACCCCGCCCGATCTCGTATCGCGCGTGGTCGAGCGGTTGCGCGCCGGTGCGGTCGCGGTGGTCCCGGCCCTGCCGGTCACCGACACCATCAAATCCGTCGACGCCGCGGGCGCCGTCACCGGCACGCCCGACCGTTCGGCGCTGCGCGCGGTGCAGACGCCGCAGGGATTCGACGCGGAATTGTTGCGCTCGGCGCACGCCACCGGAATCCACGCGACCGACGACGCGGGTCTGGTCGAATTGCTCGGCGCCGTCGTGCACACCGTGCCGGGCGCGGCGATGGCATTCAAGATAACGACTCCCCTGGACCTGGTGCTGGCCAATACACTGGTGGCGCGGGGCGAGTCCGGTCCACACGAATCCAGAGAGGCGGTGCCGACGCCATGAGCTTCGATCCCACCTCTCTGCGGGTCGGCGTCGGCAGCGACGTGCACCCGATCGAACCCGGCCGTCCCTGCTGGATGGCCGGCCTGCTGTTCGACGGCGACAGCGGTTGCGCCGGGCATTCCGACGGTGATGTGGCCGCGCACGCGCTCTGCGACGCGCTGTTGTCCGCGGCCGGGCTCGGCGATGTCGGCGCGATTTTCGGCACCGGCCGGCCCGAATGGGCGGGCGTCTCCGGTGCGGCGATGCTCAAAGAGGTCCGGCGCCTGCTGGATGAAGCGGGCTTGACGATTGTCAATGCCGCTGTACAGGTCATCGGAAATCGGCCGAAGATGGGCCCGCGACGCGCCGAGGCGCAACAGGTGCTCGGTGAAATTCTGGGTGCGCCGGTATCGGTGTCCGGCACCACCACCGACGGTCTGGGACTCACCGGCCGCGGCGAGGGCGTGGCGGCGATCGCCAACGCCCTGCTGTGTTGTCGGGACTGACCCGACCCGCCTGTCGCCTCGAAAATCCCCAGCGGCCGCCCGAAGCCGTATCCGCCCGTCTTCCGCCATATCCCAACAGCTAGGATGCCTTGTCGTGACTCTGCGCCTGTTCGACACCGAGACGCGGACCCTGCGTGAATTCACTCCGCTGGTCCCCGGCCACGCCTCGGTGTACCTGTGCGGCGCGACCGTTCAGGGCGAACCCCACATCGGCCATGTGCGCAGCGGCGTCGCCTTCGACGTGCTGCGACGCTGGTTGTCCGCCAACGGTTTCGACGTGGCCTTCATCCGCAATGTCACCGACATCGACGACAAGATCCTGCACAAGGCCGCCGAGGCGGGGCGCCCGTGGTGGGAGTGGGCCGCCACGCACGAGCGCGCCTTCGACCGCGCCTACGCCACCCTCGGGGTGCTGCCGCCGTCGGCCGAGCCGCGCGCGACCGGGCACATCACCCAGATGGTCGACATGATGGAACGGCTCATCGAGCGCGGGCACGCCTACCCGTCCGAGGGCAACGTCTATTTCGACGTGGTCAGCTTCCCCGACTACGGCAAGCTCTCCGGCCACAAGCTCGACGACGTGCACCAGGGTGAGAGCGCCGGCCAGGGCAAGAAGGATCAGCGCGACTTCACGCTGTGGAAGGCCGCCAAGCCGGGCGAGCCGAGCTGGCCGTCGCCGTGGGGCCCGGGCCGCCCGGGCTGGCACCTCGAATGCTCCGCCATGGCCGAGTACTACCTCGGCGCGGAGTTCGATATCCATTGCGGCGGAATGGATCTGGTCTTCCCGCATCACGAGAACGAGATCGCGCAGTCGCGCGCGGCCGGTGACGGGTTCGCCCGCTACTGGCTCCACAACGGCTGGGTGACCATGAGCGGCGAGAAGATGTCCAAGTCGCTGGGCAACGTGCTCTCGATTCCGAACGTGCTCGCGCGCCTGGACGTGCGGCCGGTCGAACTGCGCTACTACCTGGGCAGCGCCAACTACCGCTCCATGCTCGAATACTCCGATCACGCGCTGACCGAGTCCGCGGCGTCGTACCGCCGGATCGAGGCGTTCATCCATCGCGTGGTCGAGCGCGCCGGGGACGCGCCGATCGGCGCCTGGACCACCGGGTTCGCGGACGCGCTGAACGACGACCTCAACGTGCCCAAGGCGCTCGCCGAGATCCACGGCGTGGTGAACGAGGGCAACAAGGCCGTGGACGCCGACGACCTCGACACCGCCCGCACCCTCGCCGGACAGGTCCGGGCCATGCTCGCCGTCCTGGGCGTGGATCCGCTGGACGCGCACTGGGCGGCGCCCGCCGACTCCTCGTCGGCGCTGGCCGCCCTGGACGTGCTCGTCGGCGCGGAACTCGAACGACGGCAGCAGGCCCGGGCCGACAAGGACTGGGGTGCGGCCGACGCCGTCCGCGATCGGCTCAAAGCGGCGGGCGTGGAGGTCACCGACACGGCCCGCGGTCCGGAATGGTCACTGACCACAGCGGATCGTTGATCGGGCCGGGCTCGCCCGGCAGTACCCGGTCTCGGACTCGTCCGAGGCGACACCCGGCGCGGTACCACCGCGCCGCACCCGCGCTACGAGGCGGTAGCGCACCAGAAGAACAGGGCGCAGCCGTTTGCTGCGCCGACCGGATGCAGGTTTCCCGCATGATCGACCGAGAGCGGGTTCTCCCGTGACCGGCCGATGCGGGTTCCCCGCGTGATACGGAAGGCGAAGTAATGGCAGGCAATTCGGCGCGACGCGGTGCGGTGCGCAAGAGCGGAACCAAGAAGGGGCAGGTCGTCGGTTCCGGCGGCAAGCGCAGCCACGGCCTCGAGGGCAGAGGCGCCACGCCGCCCGCCTCCGAGCGCACCAAGCACCCCGCGGCCAAGCGGGCCCGGGCCGCGGCCAAGGCACAGAACGCCACCGCGAACAATCGGGCGCGCAACGCGAGCCGCCCGATCGCCGGCCGCAAGGACAACGCGGGCCCGGAGCTGGTGCTCGGGCGCAACCCCGTGGTCGAGTGCCTGCGCGCCGGGGTGCCTGCCACCGCGCTGTACGTCGCCGTCGGCACCGAGAACGACGAGCGGCTCACCGAGGCGGTGAAGATCGCGGCGGACACCGGCATCAGCATCCTGGAGCTGCCGCGCACCGATCTCGACAAGATGAGCCACAACGCCATGCACCAGGGCCTGGCCCTGCAGGTGCCGCCCTACCGCTACGCGCACCCGGACGATCTGGTGGAGAAGGTGCGCGCCTCGGGCGAGCCCGCCCTGCTGGTCGCGCTGGACAACATCACCGACCCGCGCAATCTGGGCGCGGTGATCCGCTCGGTGGCGGCGTTCGGCGGTCAGGGCGTGGTGATCCCGCAGCGCCGCAGCGCCAGCGTCACTGCGGTCGCCTGGCGCACCAGCGCGGGCGCCGCGGCCCGGCTGCCCGTCGCGCAGGCCACCAATCTGACTCGGACACTGAAGGATTGGGCGAGCAAGGGGTACCAGATCATCGGCCTGGACGCCGGTGGCGACACCTCGCTCGACGAGTTCGACGGCACCGCACCGACGGTCATCGTGGTCGGATCCGAGGGCAAGGGCCTGTCCCGCCTCGTGCGCGAGAACTGCGACGCGATTCTGAGCATCCCGATGGCCGGTCCGGTCGAATCGCTCAACGCCTCGGTGGCTGCGGGCGTGATTCTCGCCGACATCGCCCGGCAGCGCCGGGCCTGACCGCGCGGGTGCGCGCGGCGGCCTGCCGGCACGCCTGCGGCACACGTAAATAACTGCGCGCGAAGCGCTTTCACGAACTCCCCGGAACGCCTCGGCGCCGGGGAGTTCGCTCGTCGGAGCCCTTTTCGCCCCGCGCGCGTCGGCGCGGGCGCGGGCGTTCGAGCAAGTGCCGCAAGGGAACACCGCGCGTCTGCCTGTCGCACGGGCCGATTCGACCGTAAAATCGGGCGGTGGCCATCCATCATCAGCCCATCGGCTCACCGATCGAGCACGAATATGCCACGACGGTGCTGTTACTCGGGGTGCTCAGCGTGTTCTGCTGCGGGGCGCTGGGGCCGGTGGCCTGGGCCATGGGCCGCCGGGCGATGAACGACATCGAAGCCTCCGGCGGCGCGATCGGCGGCGGCGTACAGGTGCGCGTGGGCCTGATGCTCGGCATCCTCGGCACGATCCTGATGATCTGCTTCGGCATCCTGTTCTTCATGATGGCGCTCAGCGGCCGGGGCTGATCGCCCGCTCGTTCCGCCGCACCCGTCCCGCACGCGTATTCGCGTGCGGGCGAACTCAGTCCAGGCCGGGGCGATCCGCGCCGCCGGTGACCGCGTCCCAGGCCGGCCACTCCCCGCTCACGCTGCCCGTCCACTTCGGCGGGCGGCGGTCCTTGAGCGCGGCGACGCCCTCGCCGCCGTCGGCGCTCGTGGCGATGTACTCGTTGAGCTCGGTTTCCAAGCGGCCCACCGTTTCCGGGGACATGGTCGGCGCCTCCCACAGCAGCCGCTTGGACAGTGCCACCGGCAGCGGCGCGGAGCCGTGCGCGATGTCGTGCGCGATCGAGAGCGCGGTGGGCAGCACCTCGCCGGCGGGCAGGCAGGAATTGGCGATGCCGAGCGCCTGCGCCTCCTCCCCGTCGAAGGTGCGGCCGGTGAGCAGCAGGTCGGCGGCGACCGAACTGCCGACCAGGCGGGGCAGGGTCCAGTGCGCGTACCCGCCCGCGATCGCGCCGCGGCGCACCTGGTTGAGGCCGTAGACCGCGTCGCGGGCGAAGTACCGCAGATCGCACTGCAGCGCGATCTCCAGGCCGATGCCCACGGCGTGCCCGTTCACCGCGGCGATGACGGGTTTGCGGATGCGGAAGGGCGCAGGATCGATGAGACCGTTGACCTCGCCGGTCTTGAGCGACAGATCCGCGCCCGCGCAGAACGCGGGCGCGGTACCGGTGACGATGACCGCGCCGATGGCGTCCTCGGTGTCGCAGCGCCGCAGCGCCGCACCGAGTTCGGCCGCCATGGCGGGTGTGAGCGCATTCTGCTGAGCGGGCCGGTTGAGCGTGAGTACCGCGACTCCGCCGGACACATCAACATGCAGTTCCGAGCTCATGCGGGGAATGCTAGTGCACCTGCGAAGCGATCACCGCAGGATCTGGCGGCCGATGGCGTACTTGTGCACCTCGGTGGGGCCGTCGTACAGGCGGAAGGCGCGCATGTCACGGAAGATCATCTCCACCACGGTCTCGTCGCTGATGCCGATGCCGCCGAGCACCTGCACGCAGCGGTCGGTGACCTTGAACAGTTCCTCCGAGACGTACGACTTGGCGATCGAGCTCTCGTGCCGCGCCTTCTCGCCCTGATCCATGAGCCAGCAGGCGTGCCAGATGGTCAGGCGGCACTGGTGCAGCGCGATCTCGTTGTCCGCCAACAGGAACGACACGCCCTGGTGCTCGCCGATGGTCTTACCGAAGGCGGTGCGGGTCTTGGCGTACTCGATGGCGATGGACTGCGCCCGCTCGGCCGCGCCCAGCCAGCGCATGCAGTGGGTGAGCCGGGCGGGGGCCAGGCGCAGCTGGGCGTAGCGCAGGGCCTGGCCGGTCTCGCCGAGCACGGCCTCGCGCGGGAGCACGAGGTTCTCGAAGTTCACGACCGCGTGCCCGCCCACGTAGTTGCGGTCCATGGTGTTCATGATGCGTTCGATGACGATGCCCGGGGTGTCGCCCTCGCAGAGGAACAGGGTGGGGCCCGCGGGCAGGTGGTCGTTCTCGGCCAAGCGCGCCATGATGATCCACGTCTTCGCGCCGTCGGCGCCGGTGATCAGCCATTTGCGGCCGTTGACGGTGAAGTTCTCGCCGTCGAAGACGGCCTCGGTGGCGAGCTGGTTGGGGTCCGAGCCGGCGCCGTTCGGTTCGGTCATGGCGAAGACCGACCGCTGGTGGCCGTCGATGACCGGCTGCAGGAAACGCTCGACCTGCTCCTGGTTCGCGATCTTGGAGAGCATGAACATGTTGCCCTCGTCCGGGGCGGCGCAGTTCATGGCGACCGGGCCCAGGGTGGACCAGCCCGCCGCCTCGTAGAGCACGGCCTGCTCGATGTGGCTGAGGCCGCGACCGCCCAGTTCGACGGGAGCCTGCACGGTGAGCAGCTTCTCGGCGCGGGCCAGCTCGACCAGTTCCTGCCGGAGTTCGTCGGTCGGGCCGTGCTGGGTCAGGCGCGGGTCACGCTCGTACGGGACGATCTTGTCGATGACGAATTGCCGCACTCGATCGCGTTCGGCGGCGAGTTCGGCGGGAATCGTGAAGTCGATCATCGTTGGTCACCATTCATTCCGGGTCGGCTGCTCGCCGAGCATACGACGACCGCCCGCGAAGACTGAAGGCACCCGCCTTCACAACCTCGCGCGGCGTGTCGGAGCGGCCGATTCCGGAACCGGATCCGCAGGTCGGAGGGGTGACCCCCCGACAGAGCGGATCCGGGAGACCGGCGCGGCGCGCTACACGCGGCGCGCTACAGCACGCGCCGCAGGAAGCGTTCCACCTCGGCGCGGTAGGCAGCCGGCTGATCGTCGTGCACGAGATGCCCGGCGTCCGCGATCACCACGTGCCGGGCGTCCGGGTGGATCTCGGCCATGCGGACCATCTGCCCGGGCGGGGTGATCGTGTGCTCGCCCTCGAGCAGCAGCGCCGGAACCGTGACGGCCTTCCACTGTCCCCAGAACTCGCGCGTTCCCCACTCCTCGGAGATGTCCCGGAAGGTGTCCACCTCGCCGTGCAGGTGATACCCGTCGGCCTCGCGGCGGAAGGAATCGAGGAAGTAGCGGCCCGCGACCGGCCCGAAGAACTCCAGCATCGCCGCCTCGTCCGGGAACGGCTGCGGCCAGGCGTGCACCATGGCCGCCCAGTCCGCGGCGGTGCGGCCCTGGAAATCGGGCGCGATGTCCTCCACGACGAGCGCGCGCACCCGGTCGGGATGCGCGGCGGCGAAGACCCAGCCGTGCAGCGCGCCCATCGAATGCCCGATCACCACCATCGGTTCGGTGATGTGCGCGGTGGCGGCCGCGAGATCGGCGACGAACGCCTCGGTGGTCAGCTCGGCCGGAGCCGGACGGCCGTGCCCGGCCGCGTCGAAGGTGTAGACGTGGCCGAACTCACGCAGCCAGTCGAGGTGGCTGTTCCAGGTGCGGGCGCTGCCCATGAGACCGTGCAACAGCAGCAGGGGCACACCGGCGCCGCCCGCGTCGTGCAGGGCGTTCACGGCGGAATCTTCGTCATGCGACACGCCACCAATGTAGGGCGCGCGCAGCGGCGCGGGTGTGTCGTCTCCTCGGGCGGGCGGCGTAGATTCGGACATATGGCTGTCGTCAAGATCAATGCAATCGAAGTTCCCGAGGGCGCGGGCCCCGAACTGGAGAAGCGGTTCGCCGCCCGCGCGCACGCGGTCGAGAACTCGCCCGGTTTCCTCGGCTTCCAGCTGCTCCGCCCGGTCGCCGGTGACCAGCGCTACTTCGTTGTCACCCAATGGGATTCGGAGAGCTCCTTCGAAGCATGGCGGGACGGCCCGGCCCGCACCGCACACGCGGGAGGCGAACAGCGCAAGCCCGTTTCCACCGGTGCGTCCCTGCTGGAATTCGAGGTCGTGCTCGACGTTCAGGGCAAGAACGCCTGATCAGCCCGTGTTGACGAGTGGCCAGCGGGGATGTCACAGTTCGAGGTGAAGTATGCGACGGTGACGCGTAAGCCGGTGTGAATCCGGCGCGGTCGCGCCACTGTATCCAAGCATCGGATCCTTCGGGGAGATGCCGGGAAAGCCAGACACCGGCATCGTCGCACCCATCTCGACAGGGACGCGAATTCCCTTAGGAGGATTCGAATGGCCACCATTCACTCTCCCAGCGAGGCATCGGGCGACGCGCTCAAGGCGCTGTTGATCTCCGCTGCCGTCGTTCTGTTTGCGCTGCTCACGCTGTACCTGGTCGGCTTCGACCAGGGTGCGGTCTCCCGCACCGGCATGTACATGCACGAGCTCATGCATGACGGACGGCATCTGCTGGGTGTCCCGTGCCACTGAGCGAAACGACCCGGCCGTCCGGTACGGCGAGCGCCCTGACCGGTTCGCTCAAGACCCTGTTGATTCGAGGCCTGCTGGCCGGCTTGATCGCCGGTCTGCTGGCGGCCACCGTCGGCTACTTCGTCGGTGAGCCCAAGATAGACGCGGCCATCGCCATCGAGGAGGCCGCCGGTGGCGGTCACACCCACGGCGAGGCCGCCGAACCCGCCGCCGCGGGGGCTCCGGCGGAAGAAGAAGAGGAAGCCGAAGTCAGCCGCCCCGGCCAGAAGGCCGGGCAATTCCTGGCCCTGGGCCTGGCCGGTATGGCGTTCGGCGCCCTGTTCGCCTGCGCGGCCAACGTGGCCCGCCGGTACACCACCCTGTCCGGCCCGCGCCTCGCGCTCGGTCTGGCCGCCGGTGGCTGGCTGGCGATCGTCGCGGTGCCGTTCTTCAAGTACCCGGCCAACCCGCCCGCGGTGGGTGACCCGGAGACCATCAACGACCGCACCTGGCTGTGGGTCGCGGTGGTCCTGCTCGGCTTCGCGGCCGTCGGGCTCGCCGTCTACGCCTACCGGCTGCTGAACGGACAGCTCGACACCGTCCGATTGATCGGCGCCACAGCGACATTCGTGCTGGTCGTCGCGATCGGCTACATCCTGCTGCCGGGCATCGACGAGGTGAAAGCGGACTTCCCGCCGTCGCTGCTGTGGCAGTTCCGGGTGGCGTCGCTCGCCGAGACCGCGACCCTGTGGGCCGC
This sequence comes from Nocardia sp. NPDC055321, assembly GCF_053645575.1. Classification (NCBI taxonomy): domain Bacteria; kingdom Bacillati; phylum Actinomycetota; class Actinomycetes; order Mycobacteriales; family Nocardiaceae; genus Nocardia; species Nocardia sp. NPDC055321. The sequence goes on along the minus strand of NZ_JBSHMS010000015.1, from coordinate 198,869 downwards.
ACTGGGTCTGGCCTTCGCGGCGCTGACCGAGTTCGCCACCCGCGGCGAGCGCGAACCTGCGGCGGTCGCCGCGTAGTACACCCCGCGCGAGACACAGAAATGGGCAGTGCCGTAGGAACCGGCACTGCCCTTTTCGTTGTCCGGAACTCGATCCGGATCGGGCGAGCGGGTCGCCGAAGCCGGTTCAGCCGCGGAGCATCACGCCTCGAGCGTGGCGTCCAGCTCGATGGTGTCCACGCCCGCGAGGGCCTTGGAGACCGGGCAGCCCGCCTTCGCGGCGGCCGCGGCCTCGGCGAAGCCCGCGGCGTCGATGCCCGACGCACGGCCGACGACCGTCAGCTTGATCTTGGAGATGCGGAAGCCGCCGGCCGGATCCGGGCTCAGCGAGACATCGGCGGTGACATCCAGGCTCTCCGGGGTACCACCGGCGTTGCCGATCTGCGCCGACAGCGCCATGGCGTAGCACGAGGAGTGCGCGGCGGCGATCAGCTCTTCCGGGCTGGTGGTGCCGTCGGCGTTGTCGGCGGCGCGCTTGGGGAACGAGACGTCGTACTTGCCGACGCCGGAGCTCGCCAGCTCGACCTGACCGGAGCCGTCCTGCAGGCCGCCGGTCCAGGCGGTGCGCGCGGTACGTGTGGGCATCACTGTCCTTTCACTCAGGGGAATGGGGGCCGCTCCCGGCCACCGGGGTCACGCCCCGGCTCCCGCGGAGGGGCACGGTCGAAACTACCCCGCCGTGAGAGACGCGGGGTAGCAACGAGATAGGCGGCCGGTCAGCGGGTCACACGGTGGCCGCGGTCCGCAGGTCCAGGCGTTCCAGAATGCCCGGCCAGGATTCGCGGTGCCGGTCCCTGGCCGCGGCGGTGGCGAAACCGGCGTGTGTGAGCAGCAGCGCCGACCCCGCGCCGTGCGGTGAGAGTTCCACGGTGAGAACGGTTTCCGCGCCCTCGGTGCCCGCGGTCACCCAGGTCAGCTCGACCAGGCGTTCGGGAATCAGGCGCAGGAACCGGCCGTAGTGCGGGTGCCCGCCGCCCGCGGTGAAGAAGAACGGCTCGTTCACCGCGGGGCGCGAGAGCACCGAGCCGGGATCGGCGAACCACAGGCTCAGCTGCCGGGTACACATGGCATAGAGCTCATCGGGCGAAGCGGCCATGATGCGCTCGGCGACCAGGGAGAACGGCCGCTCGGACAACTCGGGTAACCGGATCGGGGCAACGTCCATGCGCGAGCACGATACCGGCCCCGATCCCCGTTCCCGCGTGGCGCCCGGGGCGGGTCGGCGGACCCGCCCTCACGCCGGATCGGTCGCCCGGGCCAGCACGATACCGCCGACTATCAGCGCGAGCGCCAGCACCCGGCCGGCCGAGAGCGGATCCTTCTGCAGCACAACGCCGAGACCGATCGCGCCCACCGCGCCGATGCCGGTGAAGACCGCGTACGCGGTACCGACCGGCAGGGTGCGCATGCTGTAGGACAGCAGCCAGACCGCGACGGCGGCCAGCACGAAGCAGATCAGGGTGGCCGGCGGGCGGGTAAAGTTCTGCGTCGGCTTGATCGACTGGGACCAGGCGACCTCCACGAGGCCGGCCGCGATCAGGACGAACCAGGCCATCTCAGTACTCCTTCCCGAGCCGGCGGGCGGATTCGAGCGCGGCGGCGTAGGAGGCGTCGTGCCGTTCGCGCGCGTGGGCCAGGTGCGGGTCCTGGCGGGCGTTCGCCCACTCGGCGGTGACGAAAACGGTGTCCGCGACGGCGAAGTGGCCCGCGAAGAAGTCGCGCAGGAAGCGCTCCTGATAGTCGAACGCGGCCTTCGGCGAACCCGGGGAGTACGCGCCGCCGCGGGCGGTGGTGACCACGAAACGGGTGGGCGCCAGCGACATTCGCGGGAACGTGATCTGGTCGAGCCAGGCCTTGAGCGCGGCGGGGATCGAGTAGTTGTACATCGGGGTGCCGATGAGCACCACGTCGGCCGCGCGCACCTGGGCGAGCAGCGGCTCGACTACCGCCCACGCCTCGGCCTGCGCTGGTGAATCCACCAGGTCCGCAAGGTGATCCAGGTCGGTGCTGCCGTGCGCGAGGACGCGATCGCAGAGTTCGGTCCAGCCTTCGCCGATGAAGGGGATCGGGTCGGCGGCCAGGTCGCGGTACTCGTAGCGCCCGGCCCGGTGTTCGGCGCGCCAGGATTCGGCGAAGGCGGCGCTCAGTTCTCGGCTGACGGCGGTGCGGCGGGCGCTGGCGTCGAGGTGCAGCAGGGTCGGCATGACGTTCTCCGGTCTATGTGGACAGTCTGTCCGTTTCATTCGAACGTTAGCCGTAACCGGACACATTGTCCACTTATTCCGGGACGAGCTACAGTGGCCGTATGGACCCCGTCGGATTGCCGCTGCTCGACGGCGCGGACTCGAGCGCCCCGGCCGAACGCGCCGACGCGGCCCGCAATCGAGCCAAAGTCCTCAGTGCCGCAGCCGAACTCTTCGCGAGCAAGGATCCGCGCACCGTCACCATGGACGAGGTGGCCAAGGCCGCCGGGGTCGGGCGCGGGACGCTGTACCGGCGGTATCCGGACGTGGTGTCGATCGCGGTCGCCCTGCTGGATCAGCACGAACGTGAACTCCAGGAGCAATTGCTGCGCGGTGCGCCGCCGCTCGGACCGGGCGCTCCCCCGGGCGCCAGGCTGGCCGCGTTCTTCACCGCGATGGTCGAACTGCTCGACGCGCACGCGGATCTGGTGCTGGGCGCGGAGACCGGGGGCGCGCGCTTCCGGACCGGGGCCTACCAGTTCTGGCGCGTGCACGTCCGCGCGCTGCTCGTGGAAGCCGGTGTGGCCGAAGTGGATTCCCTGGTCGACACGCTGCTCGCGCCGCTGGCGGCCGAGGTGTTCCGGTACCAGCGCGAGCACGGGCTCGACGCGGCGCGGATCAGCGCGGGGCTGACCCGCGTCGCGCACGGGGTACTCGGGCCGTAGCGGCTCGGCGTTCAGATCAGGTCGCGGCGGCGGATGAGCCAGGTCGTGCCGACCGCGAAAGCCGCGATGTAGAGGGCCAGCAGCGCGAGGGACTCACCCCGGCTCAGGATGTCCAGGACGCCGGGGGTGGCCGGGCCGGAGTCGGCACGCAGGGATCCGGCCAGTGAGCCCGCGGCGGTGCCGGGGAGGTGATCTGTCAGGGGGCGGATCGGGTCGAAGATCGCGGCCACGCCGCGCAAGAGGTTCTCCACCACCAGGACCCACACCAGGCCCAGGCCGACCGCGAGGGCCGGACCGCGGGCGATCGCGCCGATCAGTGCGCCCGCCAGGGTCCACATGCCGAGAATGACCGTGCCCGAAGCGATTCCGAGCAGCGCTCGGCCGGCGGACGGCAGCGCGAGCGACTCACCCTGCGTGGCCGCGATCAGTGCCGCCACCCCGGTGTCGACCACGAAGGCGGTCAGCACCAGGGCGATCACCGTCAGCGCGAGGGCGACGATCGCCCCGCCCAGCGCCGACACCCGCGAAGGGCCCTGGGTCAGAACGGTTTTCCAGCTACCCCAGCCGTATCCGGAGCCGATCGCCAGCGCGCCCAGCACCAGCATGAGCGCGCCGCCGAACATGGCCATGCCCTGGGTGAAGACCTCGGGCACCGCGGCGGGCAGCAGCTGGCGCAGCAGCACCTCGCGGGGCTGACCGTTCGACATCCGGCTGTCCGATCCGCTCGTGTAGGCCAGGTAGTTGAACAGGTAGGCGAAGGTCAGATTCAGCAGTATCCAGGTGCCGAGCACTATCCAGAACGCGGGCCATTTGCGCAGGCGCAGTAGCTCGGCTCGCGTGCTCGCCGGCAGGTCGCGCGCGGTGGATCCCGGCCGAGTGCGCGAGGGGACGACGGGCGGCGCGGCAGCCGGGGATCCCGCGTCCGCATCGGCTGCCGTCCGACGGTCCGCACCGAACGCGGGCCGCGTGGCGGGGCCCGGGAGTCCGCGCGCCGTCTCATCGCTCGGATTCATTGCCCGATCCGTCATTTCGCCGTCTCCGTCATCTCGAAAAACACTTCTTCCAGGGACTTTTCGTCGGTGCGCAGTTCGAGCAGGTCCGCGCCGGACTCGATGACCGCGCGTGCCACCGCGGGCGCCAGTGCCACACCGGCATCGACCTTGATGCCGGTGGCGGTGAGCAGCGCGGACCGGTCGCCGGCCACCCGGCGCACCGCAGGGAAGGCCGTCACGAGGGGCTCGGCCCGCACGAACAGCGCTGCCGCGCCGCGCAACTCGCGCACGGTGGCCTCGGTGAGCAGGCGGCCGCCGGAGATGACGCCGACGCGATCGCAGATCTCCTGCACTTCGGCGAGCAGGTGACTGGACAGCACGACGGTGTGCCCGTCGGCGGCGAGGGCGGTGACCAGCTCTCGCATCTCGGCCATCCCCGCGGGGTCGAGGCCGTTGGTGGGTTCGTCGAGAATCAGCAGGTCGGGATGGCCGAGCAGGGCCGCCGCGACGCCGAGGCGCTGTTTCATGCCGAGGGAGTAGGCGCGAAACCTGTCGTCACCGCGGTCGCGCAGGCGCACCCGATCGAGGACGCGCTCCACGTCGGCGCGATCGACACCGCGATAGCGGGCCAGCACCCGCAGGTTGTCGCGGCCGGACAGGTAGGGGTAGAAGCCGGGGCCCTCGATGAGAACCCCCATGCGGCGCAGGACTTCCGGCGCGCCCGGCGCATGTCCGAGCACCGTGGCGGTGCCGCCGGACGGGCGGATCAGGCCGGCCAGCATGCGCAGGGTCGTGGTCTTGCCCGCGCCGTTGGGGCCGAGAAATCCGTAGATCTCACCGCGCCGCACCCGCATGCTCACCGCGTCCACCGCGAGGTGCGGTCCGTAACGCTTGGTCAGCCGCTCGGTATCGAGGATCGCTTCGTTCATGGTTTCAGCGTCCGCCCGGGGCGATCGGGAAACATCCGCCACACAGCGCGATTCGCGGTACGCACCGCGACGTATGCCCGGGCGGAAGAGGCGTGGAGCGGCGCGCACGGCGCGCTGTACGTGGACCGCTCGGCCGATCCGGCCGGTGAGATCGTCATCGCCATGCGATTCGGCAACGGTGTGGTCATCGTGCCGCCGCCGCGCGGGTCCGGCGAGCACCCGGGTGGGAACTGTCACGACCCGAATCTGCCGCCGCGCCACCACTACCCGGCCGCCTAGCGCCGGATCGCCGCGCCGGACGGGTTCGCCGCCGACGCCGAGGTGCGCCTTCCTCCAGGTGGACGTGCCCGGACACCGCCGCCCCACGGGACATATCCGGCTCGATCGGGCACGCGTTCGACAGCCGCTACCGCCCCGCCGCGATTCCACCGGCGGCCGCCCGGACGGGCCCCGCCCGCGCGGAACATCCGGCGCGACCCCGTACGTACGCGGACGTATTTCCCGTCGAGACGGTGTCGCCGGAGCCCGCGCGGCGTTAGCGTTCAGCTATGGGTGCGGCGCGGTGGGGTCTGCGGAGCGGGGACATACGGGGCTGGGACGCGCTGATCGCGGTGGTCATCGCCGTTGTTCAGCTGGGCGGCGGGACGGCGGCCAACGCGCACCAGGACGTGCTGCGCGACCTGGACCCGCTCGGGTACGCGCTGCTGGCGGCGGGTCCGCTGCTACTGCTCGTGCGGCGGCGATATCCCGAACCCGTGCTGTACGGGACCATCGCGGCGGCCGCGGCGTATCTGCTGCTCGGGTACGGGTACGGGCCGATCTTCCTGTCGCTGGTGGTCGCGTTCCTGACCGCGGGCGTCCGCGGATCACGATGGCGCACCTATCCGCTGGTGCTCGCCGGATACCTCGCGATGGTGTGGCCGGTGCCCGGATGGCGGGGCTACGCGAGCAACAGCTGGCAGCAGTTCGGGCTGCTGGCCTGGCTCGTCGTGCTGGTGGCGATCGCCGAGGGCATCCGGCAGCGCCGGGCCGCGCTGCTCGCGCGCCGGGAGCAGGAGGCCGAGGCGCTGCGCAACGCCGAGGCCGAACGCGCGCGCGAACTCGCCGAACAGGAGCAGCGGGCCGGCGAGGAACGCCTCGCCATCGCGCGCGAACTGCACGATGTGCTCGCGCACAGCCTGTCGCTCATCAACGTGCAGTCCTCGGTGGCGCTGGAGCTGTTCGATCGCAAGCCCGAGCAGGCGGCGACGGCGCTGGCGGCGATCAAGACGGCCAGCAAAGACGCACTCGGGGAAGTGAATTCGCTGCTGCGCTCGATTCGCGGCGGCACGGCTACGGTGTCGGCGCCGGTCACGCCGACGGTCGGCATCGGCGACCTCGAGGCGCTCACCGGGCCCGCCCGCACCGCCGGGGTGCAGGTGCGGACCATCGTGACCGGGACGGTCCGGCGGCTGCCGGCCGTGGTGGAGGTGGCCGCCGCGCGGATCGTGCAGGAGGCCCTGACCAATGTGGTGCGACACGCTCCCGGCGCGAGTGTGCTTGTGACCATTCGCTATTCGGCGGAACGCCTGTTCGTGTGCGTCGAGAACACCCCGCCCGCGCGGGCCGCGACCGAGACGAGCGGGGGCGGGCACGGCATTCGCGGGATGACCGAGCGGGCCAATGCGCTGGGCGGGCGCCTGGCGGCGGCGCCCAAACCCGACGGCGGATTTCGAGTGGAGGCGCGGCTGCCCGCACATCTGACCCAGCCCGAACCCGCGACCTAGCCGTGCCCGGCGAATCCCGCGCACACGAGCCGTGGACCGGCGGGCGCGTAGGTTCGAGGCAGCCGCCGGTCGGCGGCCCCGGCGCTCACGCCCGCCGCCGTCGGCCCGCCCGGCCCGTCCCGGATACCGAAAAGTATGCGCACCCGGAGGTTTCGTGAGTATTCGAGTCGTGATCGCGGATGATCAGGCGCTGGTGCGCGCCGGTTTCGCGGCGCTGCTGAACGCGCAGGACGGCATAGAGGTCGTGGGCGAGGCCGAGAACGGCGACCAGGCGGTGCGCCGGGTCCGCGAGCTCGCGCCCGAGGTGGTGCTCATGGACATCCGCATGCCGGTGCTGGACGGGCTGGCCGCGACCCGCGCCATCGCCGCCGACCCGGACCTGGCCGGGGTGCGGGTGATAGTGCTGACCACCTTCGAACTCGACGAGTACGTCTTCGAGGCCATGCGCGCGGGGGCCACCGGATTCCTGGTCAAACACACCGAACCCGCCGATCTCGTGAAGGCAGTGCGCGTGGTCGCCGGCGGTGACGCGCTGCTGTCCCCCAGCGTGACCCGCCGCCTGGTCGCCGAGTTCGCCACCCACGCCAAGCCCGCGCCGGCCACCACGGCCCTGTCCGTCCTCACCGACCGCGAACGCGAGGTCATGGCCCTGGTCGCCGAGGGCCTCACCAACGCCGAGATCGCCGGCCGCCTGTTCATGAGCCCCGCGACCGCCCGCACCCACGTCAGCCGGATCCTGGTGAAACTCGGCGCGCGCGACCGCACCCAACTGGTCGTGATCGCCTACGAGTCCGGCATGGTGCGTCCCGGCTGGCAGTGACGCCGCGGCGTGCGGCCCACCGGAGCCACTCCCAACTGCTGGCGGCATCGAAACCGTCCGCGCCACAGTCCAACCCGCTCCGCCGATCCCAGGTGGTCGGCGTCGGAGAACCGACTCCCTCACCACGGGCCTCGTCGCCGCCCGTTTCCACCGAACACCGCACCCGCGACGCTCATCGGAACGCGAAAAAGCCCCCGCACCCGAAGGTGTGGGGGCTTTCTCGTGGAACTCTTACTCGCCCGAGGCCGCGGGAGCCGCGGGGGTGTCACCGGCGGCGGCGACCGCCACCGGCTCCTCCGGAGCGTCCTTCTTGGTCAGCTTGGCGCGGGCGGAGAAGGTGAACTTCGCCTTGTCGCCCTGGCCTTCGCCGTCCCAGCCCTCGACGTCGACCTTCACGATCTGACCGGCGCCCAGCTCGCCGAAGAGGATCTTCTCCGACAGCTGGTCCTCGATCTCACGCTGAATGGTGCGACGCAGCGGGCGCGCGCCGAGCACCGGGTCGAAGCCGCGCTTGGCGAGCAGGCTCTTGGCCTGTTCGGTCAGCTCGATCTCCATGTCCTTGTTCTTCAGCTGCTTGGCGACGCGGCCGATCATCAGGTCGACCATCTGGATGATCTGGTCCTGGGTCAGCTGGTGGAACACGATCACGTCGTCGATGCGGTTGAGGAACTCGGGGCGGAAGTGCTTCTTCAGCTCGTCGTTGACCTTGAGCTTCATGCGCTCGTAGTTCGAGCCCTCGGCGTTGCTCTGGGCGAAGCCGAGGCCGACCGCCTTCGAGATGTCCGAGGTGCCGAGGTTCGAGGTGAAGATCAGCACGGTGTTCTTGAAGTCGACCGTGCGACCCTGACCGTCGGTCAGGCGGCCATCCTCGAGGACCTGCAACAGGGTGTTGTAGATCTCCTGGTGGGCCTTCTCGATCTCGTCGAACAGCACGACCGAGAACGGCTTGCGGCGCACCTTCTCGGTGAGCTGGCCGCCCTCTTCGTAGCCGACGTAGCCCGGAGGGGCACCGAACAGCCGCGACGCGGTGAAGCGGTCGTGGAACTCGCCCATGTCGATCTGGATGAGCGCGTCGTCGTCGCCGAACAGGAAGTTCGCCAGCGCCTTCGAGAGCTCGGTCTTACCGACACCGGACGGGCCGGCGAAGATGAACGAGCCCGAGGGACGCTTCGGATCCTTCAGACCGGCGCGCGTACGGCGGATCGCCTTGGAGACCGCGCGAACCGCGTCCTCCTGGCCGATGATCCGCTTGTGCAGCTCGTCCTCCATGCGGAGCAGACGGGTGGTCTCCTCCTCGGTGAGCTTGAAGACGGGGATACCGGTCCAGTTGGCCAGCACCTCCGCGATCTGCTCGTCGTCGACCTCGGCCACGACGTCCAGATCGCCCGAGCGCCACTGCTTTTCGCGCTCGGCACGCTTGGCGACGAGCTGCTTCTCCTTGTCGCGCAGGCGCGCGGCCTTCTCGAAGTCCTGCGCGTCGATCGCGCTTTCCTTCTCGCGACGGGCGTCGGCGATCTTGTCGTCGAACTCGCGCAGGTCCGGCGGCGCGGTCATCCGGCGGATGCGCATGCGCGCGCCCGCCTCGTCGATGAGGTCGATCGCCTTGTCCGGGAGGAACCGGTCGTTGATGTACCGGTCGGCCAGCGTCGCCGCCGCCACCAGCGCGGAGTCGGTGATCGAGACGCGGTGATGCGCCTCGTACCGGTCGCGCAGGCCCTTGAGGATGTTGATCGTGTGCTCGACGGTCGGCTCGCCGACCTGCACCGGCTGGAACCGGCGCTCGAGCGCGGCGTCCTTCTCGATGTACTTGCGGTACTCGTCGAGGGTGGTCGCGCCGATGGTCTGCAGCTCACCGCGCGCCAGCTTGGGCTTGAGGATCGAGGCCGCGTCGATCGCGCCCTCGGCCGCGCCCGCACCCACCAGGGTGTGCAGCTCGTCGATGAACAGGATGATGTCGCCGCGGGTGTTGATCTCCTTGAGCACCTTCTTCAGGCGCTCCTCGAAATCACCGCGGTAGCGGCTGCCCGCGACCAGGGAACCCAGGTCGAGGGTGTACAGCTGCTTGTCCTTGAGCGTCTCGGGCACCTCGCCGTTGACGATGGCCTGGGCGAGACCCTCCACGACGGCGGTCTTACCGACGCCGGGCTCACCGATCAGGACCGGGTTGTTCTTGGTACGGCGGCTCAGCACCTGCATGACCCGCTCGATTTCCTTCGAGCGGCCGATGACCGGGTCGAGCTTGCCCTCGAGGGCGGCCTGGGTCAGGTTGCGGCCGAACTGGTCGAGCACCAGCGACGTCGACGGGGTGCCCGCCTCGCTGCGCGTACCCGAACCCTCGACCGGCTCCTTGCCCTGGTAACCCGAGAGCAGCTGAATAACCTGCTGGCGCACCCGATTCAGATCGGCGCCCAGCTTCACCAGCACCTGCGCCGCCACGCCCTCACCCTCGCGGATGAGGCCGAGCAGGATGTGCTCGGTGCCGATGTAGTTGTGGCCCAGCTGCAGCGCTTCGCGCAACGACAGCTCGAGCACCTTCTTGGCACGCGGGGTGAAGGGGATGTGACCGGACGGCGCCTGCTGGCCCTGCCCGATGATCTCCTCGACCTGCGACCGCACACCCTCCAGCGAAATGCCCAGCGACTCCAGCGACTTCGCCGCGACGCCCTCACCCTCGTGGATCAGGCCAAGCAGGATGTGCTCGGTGCCGATGTAGTTGTGGTTGAGCATCCGGGCCTCTTCTTGGGCCAGGACAACGACCCGCCGCGCGCGGTCGGTGAACCTCTCGAACATCGCTCCCTCACTTCCTGCTCCGCTTGCTACGGCATCCGGCGCTTCAGACCCTGTGCTGCCCTTCTGGTCGCCAGCCTGCCATGAAGCCCTGGGGTTGCATCCCCCGCCTCCACTCTAGTTGGCGGGGGTCACGCACGTCGTCCGTCCACCCTATTGCGAACCGGCGACAGTACGTCTCATTCCCTCATAACGGAGCTGTAGCCGGGATCGTTTCCACCCCGGCTACGCCCACAGCTGAATTTTCCGCACCCACGCCGTGACGGTGGTGTTTATCCGGTGAAGGGCGGGATGAACCTGCACTCGACCGGGCGCGGGTGGGCGGGGTCCAGGGCGTTCAGGACGTAGGTGGCCGCTCGCGAACTGCCCGCGATCGCCAGGTGATCGGAGAAATCGGTCGGGCAGCCGTCCTGGACGACGATGTTGGTGGCGTTCGAGCCGGGGATCAGCCCGGCCGTGTGCGGGAACGCGATCTCGTCGTAAACAGTGGCGATATTGGTATACGTGATCTCCGGCGCATAGACCCCGTCGGCGTTCAGGGCCGCCATGAAGGCCGAACCGGCGGTGAGCTGCGGGATGCTGGGCATGGGGAAATTCACGGTGTCGAGATCGATGCCGAGCCGCTGGGCCGTCTCGCGGATCACCGCCATCGAGTCGCCGCCGACGCCGACCCAGGGTCCGGCGATCGAGACGAACTTGTCCACCCGGGCCGCGCCGCCGAGCCGCTTGACCATGTACTGGCCGACGATGCTGCCCTGCGAGTGACTGACGAAATCCACCTTGGCCGCGCCCGTGGCCGCGAGCACGCGGTCCACGAAAGCCGCGACCTGGGCGGCGCTTTCGGGGATGGGGCGCATCCCGCCCATGGCCGAGAGCGGCCACGGGACGTCGGCGCTGCCGTAGGTGAGGGCGAAGACGCAGTAGCCCTCGTTGGCCAGCAGCGGGGCGTACGCGCCCCAGTTGGTCTGGGCGCCGCCCGCGGTGCCGTGCAGCAGCACAACCGGATTCGGGTGCGCGGCGGTGGGCACGCAGGAGAAGTCATTCGCACCCGGCAGCGAACCGCCCGGGTTGGACAGCTCGAACGGAATGCCCGCGAAGAAGTTGAAATCGACGCGGTAGTCGGCGTGCGCGACGCCGCCCGCCCCCGACCACAGCATGGCCAGTACCGCGGTGATCAGCAGTGATACGGGGGTCCGGCGGACCGCCCGACCCCGTAATGGACGACCCGGCATCACCGGTGCTCGGCGCTGCGGCGCACGACGCATGGTCCCTCCCAAAGTAGAACGCGTTCCATGAAGTTAATGGGAGTTCGCTTGCGGTGAGGGACTTACCGACGGGTAGTTTCTGTAACTTGTTCTTCCGAATGGAAACAGCGGCCGGAACCCGCCGCGGCAGTGGGCCGCGCACGGGTTCCGGCCGCCGCCGGAGTCGATGGAGTCAGGACCAGCCGGGCGCCGAACCGTGCGGGGCGCCCTCGCGCGGCGTCGCGATCGGGGCCGAGAAGCCACCGGGCACCTGCGGGAAGGCCGGGGCCGCGCCCTGCTCGGCCGCGGCGGCCGGCAGCGCCGCGTGCTCGGCGCGGCCGTGCTGCAGACCCGCGACGAACAGCGCGCCCAGCAGCACCAGGAAGGCCAGGGTGTGCAGCACCGCGCGCACGGTGTTCCAACGCACCCAATCGGATTCGAACTGCGCGCGCACCGCGGCCAGATCCGGGATGGCGTTCACCTCACCCGCGGCGGCCAACTGGTCGTTGAGCGGGACGTTCAGCCCGGACGTCACCCCGAACGCGATCACGTTGAGCACCAGCGCCACCACGATCCAGATCAGGGTGGTCCGCACATCCCCGCCCAGGTGCAGGGCCGCGGCCAGCACCGAGAACCCGACGGTGCCCATGAACGCGACCATGAACCACGGATTGATGATGACCACGTTGATCTTCTGCATGACGTCGACGAGGGTCCGATCGTCAGCGCGGTTCAGCGCCGGCATCACCGAGATCACATACCCGTAGAAGAGTCCCGCGATCAGACCGGTCGACAGGGTGGCCGCCACCAGGGCCGCGATCCGAAGTCCGAACATCTCTTACTCCTGACTGAAAAACCGTCACCCGCGAAAACACCGGGTGCTCAACGACTTCTAGTCAACACCGCGACGGACCCCGCATTCCATCGCCGAGACGCTCGCCGACATCCGCGGTCGTCTCACGCGCCCGGACGACGCCGAGAGGGAATCACAGATCGCGTTCGGAGATTATTCCGCTCTGGAGTGCGAGGTTCGCCAGGCGCACGCGTTTGGCGTTCTGCGGCAGATCCTCCACGCCGAACTTGGCGAACAGGGCGCGCAGGTGGGTCTTGATCGCGTCCACGCTCAGGAACAGCTCCGCGGCGATCTGCTGGTTGGAGGCGGGCGAGGCGAAGCCGTCGTTGCCGCGCAGCGGGCGGCACAGGGCGATCAAGACCGAACGCTGCGTCTCGGTGAGCGAGCGCAGCGTGGGCAGGCCACCGGTGGAGGTCTGCGTGATGTCGCCCGCGGCGCCGGAGAAATCGTGGAAGGTCACCCGCGAGGTCCCCATGCGGATCACGTCGCCGGGCTGCAGCCGGTGCCGGCCGACCAGGCGGGCGCCGTTGACGAAGGTCCCGTTGCGCGAGAGCCCGTCGTCGACGATGGTCCAGTGCGCGCTGAGGTATTCGGCGGTGGCGTGCAGGCGCGAGACCTCCACGTCCCAGGACAGCGAGAGATCGGCCTGCGGGGAGCGGCCGATCGTGATGCGGGGCTGGTCAGGGGTCAGCATCAACTCGTGTTGACGGCCCTCGTGATCCTTGACCCGCAGGAACGAACCGTGGAATGCGGTCACTGCGCCGATACCTCGTCTCTACTTCCAGCCAGTGACATCGTCCACACAGGTTCAATGGTGCCGTGCCGCCTCGGCCCGAGCAAGATCGCACCCGGGATATGGGCAGAACATACCCTACCGAGTTATGCGCAAAGCGTATGAATAAACCACTGCCGCCCGGGCTCGCACGAATCACCCGAGCGGCAGTCGCAAAGACAACTAGTTCTTCGACGCGGCCTTGTTGTAAGCCTCCGTGATGTCCGCGGAGATACGGCCGCGAGCCGACACCTTGTGTCCATTCCGGCGCGCCCATTCACGAATCGCCGCGCTTTGTTCGCGATCGATCGAGACCCGGCTCTTCGGACCCGTGGCCGCGGCGGCCGCGACCTTGGTGCGACGGCGGCCGCTCACGCGACGCGCGTTGGAAACCCAGACTTCCAAACCGTCCCGCAGCTTGGCCGCATTTGCCGTCGACAGGTCGATCTCGTACGAGACGCCATCGATAGCGAACTCGATGGTCTCGTCCGCGATGGACTCACCGTCGACATCGTCGATCAGGCTAACGGTGACCTTCTTTGCCATGAGATGAACGTCCTCTCGAAATCGTGCGACCCGCATAGTTAGGCCGATTACCCAGAGCCAGAATACCGCTGAATTCGATAGTCCCAGAACGGGCACCGACAATGCAATCCAGCGAACTCAACGAGCAGCCGGACGCACAATTGGAAAGAGTATCGTTTCTCGGATTCCCAAGCCAGTCAGGGCCATCAGCAACCGATCGATTCCCATACCGGTTCCGGTCGTCGGCGGCATACCATGCTCCATCGCCGCCAAGAAGTCCTCGTCCAAGCGCATGGCCTCGTCATCGCCCGCGGCCGCCAAACGCGCCTGATCCTCGAAGCGTTCCCGCTGGATCACCGGATCCACGAGTTCGGAATATCCGGTGGCGAGTTCGAAGCCGCGCACGTACAGGTCCCACTTCTCGGTAACCCCGGGCTTGCTCCGGTGCTGCCGGGTCAGCGGTGAGGTCTCCACCGGGAAGTCGCGAACGAAAGTCGGCGCGTACAGCTTGTCGCCGTACACGTGCTCCCACAGTTCCTCGACCAGTTTCCCGTGACCGTAGCCCTTGTCCTGCGGAATTTCCAGACCTACGCGTTCGGCGAGCTCCAGCAATTCCGCCACCGACGTTTCCGGCGTGACCTCGACGCCGATCGACTCGGACAGCGACGGGTACATCTCGACCGTCGTCCACTCCCCCGACAGATCGTATTCGGTGCCATCGGCGAGGGTGACCACCAGCGTTCCGTAGACCGCCTGCGCTACTTCCTGGATCAATTCACGCATCATCTTCGCGGAATCGTCGTAGGTGCCGTAGGCCTCGTAGGTTTCCAGCATTGCGAACTCCGGGGAATGCGTGGAGTCGGCGCCCTCGTTGCGGAAGTTCCGGTTGATCTCGAAGACCTTCTCGATACCGCCGACCACGCAGCGCTTGAGGAACAGTTCCGGCGCGATGCGCAGGAACAGCTCCAGATCGAGCGCGTTCGAGTGGGTGACGAACGGGCGGGCCGCCGCACCGCCGTGGATGGTCTGCAGCATCGGGGTCTCGACCTCGAGGAATCCCCTGCGCTCCAACGCATCTCGCAGCGCGCGAACCGCGGCGACGCGGGTGCGGGCCATCTCGCGGGCCTCCGGGCGCACGATGAGGTCCACGTAGCGCTGACGCACCCGGGACTCCTCGTTCATCTCCTTGTGCGCCACCGGCAGCGGGCGCAGCGACTTGGCCGCCATCTCCCACGCGTCGGCCATGACGCTCAATTCGCCGGTGCGAGAGGAGATCACCTCACCGTGCACGAAGACGAAATCGCCCAGGTCCACGTCGGCCTTCCAGGCTGCCAGCGACTCCGCGCCGACCCCGTTCAGGCTGATCATGGCCTGCAGCTTGGTGCCGTCGCCCTCCTGCAGGGTGGCGAAGCAGAGCTTGCCGGTGTTGCGCAGGAAGATGACCCGGCCCGCGACGCCGGCGATCAGGCCGGTCTGGGTGTCGGGGGCCAAATCCGGGTAGGCGGCACGGATTTCGGCGAGGCCGTGGGTGCGCTCGACGACCACCGGGTAGGCCTCGCGCCCCTCGGCCAGCAAACGCTCCCGCTTCTCTCGGCGAATCCGCATCTGCTCCGGGACGTCCTGCTCCACGACAGGGGCTGCGGCAGCCTTCTGACCAGCGGCGGACTTGGTTTCAGCGGAAGAAGAGGAAGTGGGGGTGCTCACGGATGTCTAGCCTAGCTGCCGCGTCCACCCGAATACTCAGCGCCCGGTCGAGAGCGGTGACGCCCCCGCGTTCGCGAATAATCGCCGCCTGCCCGCGGCTCTACCCGGGTCCGCGCGGGGCCGGACGTCCGGTGCGTCGCACGCCGGCCGCCCCGCCCGCGACAACGTCGCTCGAGCACCGCACCGCAAATTGTCGGCAATACTCATCGAGCGCCGATTACGCGCACCATCGACTCGGAAAAGAAAATTCCCCGAGCCATGACAAGGGTCGCCGCCGCGCCGCGAAAACAGGCCGGCGGCGCGACCGCGGCCCCGGCGTCAGAGCCAGGCGAGCGTGGCGACCTCGCGCTGGAAATGCGGGGCTGTGGTCGCGGCCACCGTCAGCAGACCGGCGGCCTTGAGCGCCTGGTAGCCGCCGACCAGGTCGGTGGCGCGGCGCAGGCCCAGCTGCTGCAGCGAGGACGCCGCCAGGCTCGAGGTGTAACCCTCGGAGCAGGCGATGATCCACTCCACGTCGTGGTCGGTGGCCAGGGCCAGGCGGGCGCTGCTGGACGGGTCGAGCCGCCACTCCAGCACATTGCGCTCGATCACCAGCGCACCCGGCAGGGTGCCCTCGCGCAGGCGCTGGGCCTGCGGGCGGATATCCACCAGAATCGCGCCGCGGGCCAGGGCCTGCGGCAGTTCGATCGGGTAGAGGCGGCTCAGGCCCGCGCGGGCCTGGGCGAGCATGCCGTCGATCGTCAAGTGGGTCATTCGAGTTCGCCTTCGGGCTGGTCGGTGAGAACGGAACGGGTGCGCCGCAGGGTGCCGTGACCGGTGACCTCGTAATAGGACATGGCCGTCAGCGGCGGCGAGTAGGCGTGCACGCTCAGGGTGGGATCCAGCGGACCGGCGACGCCGGCGGCCGCGTCGGGGGCACGCACGACGTCGTGCACCCAGCCCAGCGGGAAGGAGGCCTGGTCACCGGCCACGAGGGTCCGGGGCCGCAATTCCTTACCGTTCCAACGGTATTCGGACAGCGCGCCGGACAGCACGGTGAGCGCACCCAGCGAGCCGGCGTGATCGTGGAGTTCGGTGTACTGATCCGCCACCCAGCTGATCAACCAGACATCCACCTCGTCGTCCGCGTGCAGCCGGACGGCCCAGCGCTTCTCGGCCGGCCAGAGGCCGTCGGCGGGGAGCAGGTGATCGTAGCGGCCGAGCAGTACGTCCTCGGCGCCCTCGTCGGTCAGGCGCAGCAGATCCGCCGGGCGCAACCGGGTGGGCAGGGCGGAGGCGGTGGCCCGCTCGGTGATCTCGGCGGGCAGCGGCTCGGACACGGTCGCACGGGCGGACCTGGTCGCGGCCTGGGAAAGGGAAAGAACAGAAGATCGCATGAGCGAAACTCCAAAGAGTGTGTTTACGGTCGAGGGCTAAAACGCGGCCTCGACAAAATCGAGGCAATCAGCCTCGACAACACTCCTGGGCGCTCACACGGTTGGACACGAGGGCGAGCTTAGCAAACGCCGCGGGCGAAGCAACAGAGCCCGCCCGGATCGACTAGGTCACAAACCGGCTGGTCTGGCATCCGCGATGGCCGGTGTCGCGGGCGACGACCCGCGAACCGCCGTTCACCTCGGGGTGCGGCGCTGCTGATTGCGCTCGTACACCAGCCGCAGCCCGTCCAGGGTCAGATGCGGCTCGTGATGGTCGATGGTCTCCGATTCCGGGACGATCAGCGGGGCCGAGGCGCCGGTCGCGACCACGGCCACCGAACTGCCGGCGAACGCGTCGAATTCATCGCGAATACGGTCGATGAGACCGTCCACCAGACCGGCGAAACCGAAAATGGCGCCGGACTGCATACATTCCATGCTGTTCTTGCCGACCACCGAGCGCGGGCGCGCCAATTCCGCGCGGCGCAGGGCGCTGCGCTCGACCAGGGCCTCGGTGGATATCTCCACGCCCGGGGCGATGATGCCGCCCAGGAACTCGCCCTTCGCCGAGACCAGGTCCACACAGATCGCGGTGCCGAAATCGACCACGATGGACGGGTTCTGGAAGCGGTGATAGGCGGCCAGACAGTTCACGATCCGGTCCGCGCCGACCTCCTTGGGATTGTCGACCAGCAGCGGAATCCCGGTGCGCACACCGGGTTCCACCACCACGTGCGGCACATGACCCCAGTAGCGGTTCAGCATCTCGCGCAGTTCGCGCAGCACCGGCGGCACGGTCGACAGCGCCGCGACGCCCACCACCTGCTCGGCATCGGCGCCGATGAGCCCGCGCACCTGCAGCGCGAACTCATCCGCGGTCAGCAGCGGATTGGTGTGCATTCGCCAGTGCCGCACCAGTTTCGCGTGTTCGCCGCTGCCGGAGAACAGACCCAGCTCGATACTGGTATTGCGGACATCGATGGTCAGCAGCATCGCTGATCCTTCCTTCGCATGAACGGAGCGCCCGCGCGGTCACGCTCCGCTACCGCCCTGGCGAACCGGCCGGAGGAGACCGGTCCGCGACCCGCTCAGTGCGCGAACGTCAGCGAGCGCGGGGAGATCAGGTCCGAGCCCTCGGGCGCGTGCGCCGGATCCGAGCCCAGCTCGACCTGGCGATTGCGATCGTCGACGAAGACCACGCGCGGGGCGTAGCTCTTCAGCTCCTCGGCGTCCATCATCGCGTAGGCGATGAGGATCACGAGATCGCCCGGATTCACCAGATGCGCTGCGGCGCCGTTGATTCCGATGACACCCGAACCCCGCTCCCCCGCGATGATGTAGGTCTCGAGGCGGGCGCCGTTGGTGATGTCGACGATGCAGACCTGCTCGCCCTCGAGCAGATCGGCGGCGTCGAGCAGATCCTGATCGACCGTCACCGAACCCACGTAGTGCAGGTCCGCGTGCGTCACCGTCGCGCGGTGGATCTTCGACTTCATCATGGTGCGCAACATCGTCGTCGCCTCCTTAAACGGTTGCCCGGTCGGACAGGTGGGGTGTGGTCGGATTGCCGTCGATCGGGGTACCGAGGCTGATGGGCAGGTTGTCGAGCAGGCGGGTGCCGCCGACGCGGGCCGCGACGAGCAGCCGCGCGTTGCCGCTGGGCTGCACCGCGCCGAGATCGGAGCCGCGCAGCGCGAGGTAGTCGACCTCGATGCCCGGCACGGTGTCGAGCACTGCCTGCGCCGCGGCCAGCACCGCGTCCGCGCCCAGGCCCGAACTGTGCCGGCCGGCGGCCAGGGCGGCCGAGAGCGTCGTCGCGAGTTCGCGCTGCTCGGCATCGAGGAAGCGATTGCGCGAGGACAGCGCCAGGCCGTCCGGCTCGCGCACGGTCGGCACCGCGACGATCTTCAGATCGAAGTTCAGGTCCCGCACCATCTGCCGAATGAGCGCCAGCTGCTGATAGTCCTTCTCGCCGAAGAACGCCTGGTGCGGGCGGCAGATCTGGAACAGCTTGGCCACCACGGTCAGCATGCCCGCGAAATGCCCGGGGCGGACGGCGCCTTCGAGCTCGTCGCCGATCGGGCCGGGGTGCACGGTGGTGCGCGGGCCGTCCGGGTACATCTGCGCGGCGCTCGGGGCGAAGACCAGTTCCACACCCTCGGCGCGCAGCAGCTCCACGTCGGCGTCCAGCGTGCGCGGGTATTTGTCCAGATCCTCGCCCGCCCCGAACTGCAGGGGGTTCACGAAGATCGACACGATGACGACCTGATTGGTCCGCTTCGCCTGCCGCACCAGCTCGAGGTGACCCTCGTGCAGCGCGCCCATGGTCGGGACGAGCGCGACCGTCCGGCCGACCTGACGCAACGCCTTGGCAACCGCGGTCACGGTGGCCGGCTCGTGCAGCACGGTCAGCTCACCCCGCTTGTAGGTGCCACGCAGTTTCGGGTCCATCAGCGGTTTCCTTCTTTCGGCAGATCGGATCCGAGCAGCTCCAGCAGCGCGGGGTTGGTGGCGGCCCGCTCGGCCGTACGCAGGGACATCGCGCGATATCCGGCCGCGAGGCGCGGGTCGACCGACTCCACGGCCGTCAGGTGCGCGGCCACCGCGGCCACGTCACCGCGCGCCACCGGACCGGTAAGCGCGGCCTGACCCCGGCGCAAAGCGTTGTCGAGCGCGGCCGAGGCCAACGGCGCCAGCACCCGTTCGGCAAGTCCGTTGGGGTTCTCGTCCACGGCCTGCTGACCCAGCAGACCCGGGCCGGAGAGGGCCGCCCGCAGCGCGGCCACCGCGTCGACGATGAGCGTCACCAGGTGATTACTGCCGTGCGCCAGGGCCGCGTGATAGAGCGTGCGATTCTCCTCGGCCACCCGCACCGGCTCGCCGCCCATCTCGATGACCAGCGATTGCGCGATGGCGTAACCGATCTCGTCACCGGCCGTCACGCCGAAGCAGGCGTTGGCCAGGCGGGCGACATCCTCGTCGTGGCCGGTGAAGGTCATGGCGGGATGGATCGCCAGCGGCAGCGCGCCCAGTTCGGTGAGCGGGGCCAGGATTCCGATGCCGTTCGCGCCGGAGGTGTGCGCGACGATCGCGCCGGGCCGCACGGCCTTCGCCGCCGCCAAACCCGCCACCAGCCCGGCCAATTCGCTGTCCGGGACCGCCAGGATCAGCAGTTCGCTGCGCGCCGCGATCTCGGCGGCGGGCAGCACCCGCGAATCCGGCAGCCGCGTGGCGGCCCGCCGTAGCGAGGCGTCCGAAATCGCGGACACCCCGAAAACCACGTGGCCGGCACGTTCGAGTGCCACACCCAGAGCGGAGCCGACGCGTCCCGCCGAGACGATTCCCACCGTCAGTCGTGCAGGCGCAAGATCGGTTCCACAGACATCCTCGTCCGAGGTCACCCTTGTCCTCTCGAAGTTCGTTCCAGTCCCGCTCCCGCGGGTACCAGACGTTACGGCCCGAGAATATCGGCCCCGATTCCGCGGGGCCACCGACTGTGGGATGTCTTACAGGTCGCCCTCGGATCGCAGGTTCGCCATGATCTCGGCCACCGACAACCGCCGGCCCGACTCGGGATCGGTGTCCTCGTCCGACCGGCGGCGGCGCCGGGCACTGGCGGTGCCCATGGGCGGGGCCGTCGTCGGTTCGGGCGTCAGGCGCGGGGTCGTGGGTTCGGGGGTCGCGGCCGGCGGGTTCGGTTCGGCATCCGCGCCGAAAGGCTTGTCCGCGAAGGACTTGTCCATGGGCTGCGGGCCCGCGGCGGCCAGGGCCGCCTCGACCTGCTCGGCCTCGAGCGCCTCGGCGGCCAGCCGCGCCTGCGCGGCGCGCTCGGCCTCCGCGCTCTTGGCCTCGACGGCGGCGACCGCGGCGGCGGCCGCCGCGGCGACCCCGGAGGACCGCGTCGTGCCGAAGGTCATGTCCTGCTCGAACTCGTTCATGTCGTCGTCGAGGTCGTTCAGATCCACCGGCACATCGAAGAAGCGCGGCTGCTCGCCCGGCTTGGACTTCATCGCGGCGGCCATGATGCGGTCGATGTCGAGCTGATCGACGCTCTCGGTGACGATGGAGGTCTCCGCGGTCACCGGGTCGTCGTAGGGGCTGGCGAAGGCCGGGGGCTCGGGGTGATCTTCGTGGAAGATCGGGGTGACCAGGCTGCGGGGATCGGGCTCGGCGGGCTCGGGCGGCTCCGGCTGGGACCACGGGTCCCAGGAGTCGGTGTTCTGCCAGTTACCGTTCGCCGCCGCGGCACGCGAATCGGCGCCGCTGCTGGGCAATTCCTGCACCCGGACCGCATCCGCCCGCAGGGCGACGCGCTCGGGCGGCAGTTCGCCGTCGAAGAGGCGCTGCAGGCTCTCGCGCAGAACCGCCAGTTCACCGCGCAGAGCGGCCATCTCCTCGGCGTCCGCGCCGACCTCTTTGCGGACCCGGGACTCGACGCCGAGCTCGTATTCGCGGCGGGCGGCAACCTCACGCTCGAGCTGGAGGTGGTAGACCTTCTGCAGGTCACCCACTTTCGCCTTGTCCACCGCCGATTCCCTGCGATAACGGGTCGCGGCGAGGGCTCCGATGGCGGCCGCCCAGAGCGCCGCGACCAGGCCGACCCGGACCATATGGACGTTGTCGCTGAAGACCAGGAAAACACTGGCAACCAGTCCGAGGAGGAGAAGCACGCCGGTGAAGAATTTTCCCGCGTCGACCCGCCGACGACGGGAAGCAGTGCTACGGGAGGGTGAAACCATGTCAGCCAGCGTAGCGGGTAGCACCGACTCCGGGTCCAACCTTGTGGATGATCATTGTCAATAAGTTAGCTATGAAGTAGCGGCTTCATCGGGCGGATCGATCGGCGCCCGGCAGCAATATTCCAGCCACAGCGCCGCGCCCACCAGCGCCAGCCCGGCCAGCAGCCCGACCACCGCGCCCGGGGTGTCCGAGGCGGCCGCGCGCAGCTCCGCGCGCTCGGGCAGCAGCCAGATCAAAAAGCCCAGCCAGATACCGCCCACCAACGAACCCACCTGCACCGACGCCTTGGCCAGCGCCACCGCCCGCGCCACCGTGATCGGATGCAGCTGCCGCCCGCCCGAACCGATCCCCCGGTTCTCCATGCGCGAGCGAATCACGAAGGCCAGCACCAGTTCCAGCACCGCCACCGGCAGCAGCGAGGCGCCGGAGAACACCGAGATCGGCGGGAAGCTGGAGTACGCGACATTGGTGACCACCCAGGCCACCACCGCCGCCAACAGCAGATTCGCGCACAGATCCAGAACGCGGGTCGGCCTCACCGCATCGGCTCCCAGCCGAGTGGGTTCGGCTCCCAGCCGAGTGACAGTTCCGTCCGCCGCACGCCTCGCACCTCGTCCGCGCTCAAGTCGGCCAGCAGCTCGACGATGGGTCGCGGCGCGCCCGCGACCACCTCGAGGGTCGCCTCCGGCTCGACCTCCGCCCACGGCGTCAACACGAAAGCGCGGTTGTGCGCCTGCGGATGCGGCAGGGTGAGGGTGGGATCGGCACTGCGGCACACCATTTCGCCCGCGCCCCGCGACCGCGCGGCCCAGACGATGTCCACATCGAGAGTCCGTGCGCCCCAGCGCACCTCGCGCACGCGGTCGGCGGCCCGCTCCAATTCCTGGCCCAGGCGCAGCCAATCGCTCGGCTCCAGCTCCGGATCCCGCGCCACCAGCACGGCGTTCAGGTAATCCTGTTGCGGCACACCGCCCCACGGCGGCGTCGAATACACCGAGGAGACCGCGACCAACCGCGGGCCCAGGGCCCGCACGACCCCGCGCAGATGCGCGAGCCGGTCACCGAGATTCGAACCGATGGACAGCACTACCCGGCTCATGGCTACTCCGCCGATTCGCGACGGCGCGCGGTGACCACGCGCACGTCGGAGAACGAGTGCGGAATCGGCGCGGCGGGCTTGTGCAGCACCACCTCCACCGCGGCGATCCGCGGATCCGCCATCACCTCGTCGGCCAGTTCGGCGGCCACGGTCTCGATGAGATCGCGCGGGGCGCCGCCGACCACGCGCACGGCGAGGTCGGCGAGCTCGCCGTAGTGGACGGTGTCGGCGATGTCGTCGGACTTCGCGGCGGCGGTGAAATCGGTCCACAGCGTGAGGTCCACGACGAACTCCTGGCCGTCGCGCTTCTCGAAATCGAAGACGCCGTGATGACCGAACACGCGCAACCCGCGCAGTTCGATCCGATCGGTGCTCAAGCTCGTTCCCCCCAGGTCCAACGGTTCGCCGGCGCGTCACCGACGCGCCGGGCGGCGGTGCGCCACGCGTCGTTCACCGCGATGGCATCGAGCGAAGCGCGTACATCGTGCACGCGTACACCCCACGCGCCGTGCTCGGCGGCCAGCGCCGAAATGCTGGCGGTGGCGACCTCCCGGCCGTCGGGCGGGCGCGGGGTATCCCCGGTGGCCAGCAGCGCGCCCAGGAATCGCTTGCGCGAAGCCCCGACCAGCACCGGCAACCCGGTGGCCACGAATCGTGGTAGCGCGCCCAGCAATTCCCAGTTGTGGTCCGCGTTCTTGGCGAAACCCAGCCCCGGATCCAGCACGAGCCGCGCCGGATCCACCCCGGCGGCGACCGCCAGATCGACCTGCGTGCGCAATTCGGCGAGCACTTCCCCGACCACCGACGCATAGGTGTCGGCGGCACCGGTGTGCCGGTAGTCCGCGGCCGCGCGCCAGTGCATGAGAATCCACGGGACACCGGCCGCGGCAACGACTTTCGCCATGTTCGCGTCGGCCCGGCCGCCGGAGACGTCGTTCACGACCACCGCGCCGGCCGCGAGCGCGGCCTCGGCCACCCCGGCGCGCATGGTGTCCACACTGGTCGGCACGCCGAGCGCGACCAGTTCGCGGATGACCGGGACGACCCGCTCGGCCTCGGTCGCCGGATCGACGCGGGTCGCGCCGGGCCGGGTCGACTCCCCGCCGACGTCGACGATGTCCGCGCCCTGTTCGTACAGCCGCAGCCCGTGCGCCACGGCCGCGTCCACATCCAGATAACGCCCGCCGTCGGAGAACGAGTCGACGGTGACGTTGACGATGCCCATCACCACGCAGGAACGCCCCGCGCGCGGGGCGATCCCGATGGCGCTCGCGGCGCGCGCCGAACCACCGAAACCGGTGGCCGTTCGCGCGCTGATCTCGGTGCCGCGCCCGCTTTCACCGGTCGCCGATTCGCCGAGCCCGGGCACTCCGCCGGGGGTGGCTCGCCCACTGCGGTCGCCATCGGCGGCGGGAATTCGTGCGCCGAGTTCGGTCCCGGCGGAAGACACTTCGCCGAATCCGGTAACCGCGGCAGTGGATCCGGCGGGCGGCTCGCCGCCGAAAGTGTCGGCGGGGCCGATTGATTCGGCGTCGCACCGGTTGCCGGAGGTCACCGCGCCGGCAGGTGCGGCCGGCGCGCGCCCCTCGGCCGCCTCGCGGTGCGCTCCCTCGTTCGCGTCCCCCGCGTCATCCGGTCCGGGACCGAGGTGGGCGGTGAACGCGTCGGAGGTGGCCATCGGACTCACTTGCGGAGAATGAGGTCCAGGGCCTCGGAGCGCGAGGCCGCGTTGGTCTGCAGCAGGCCGCGCACCGCCGAGGTGGTGGTGCTCGCGCCGGGCTTGCGGATACCGCGCATGGCCATGCACAGGTGCTCGGCCTCGACCACGACGATCGCGCCGCGCGGCTCCAGCTTGCGCATGACGGCGTCGGCGATCTGACTGGTGAGGCGCTCCTGCACCTGCGGGCGCTTGGCGTACAGATCGACCAGGCGAGCCAGCTTGGACAGTCCGGTCACCCGGCCGTGCGCGCCGGGGATGTAACCGACGTGCGCGACACCGTGGAAGGACACCAGGTGGTGCTCACAGGTGGAGTACATCGGAATGTCGCGGACCAGCACCAGTTCCTGATGCCCCTCGTCGAACGTGGTGTTGAGCACCGCGTCCGGCTCGGTGTAGAGCCCGGCGAACATCTCCCGGTAGGCCCGCGCCACGCGGGCGGGGGTATCGGCGAGTCCGGGACGATCCGGGTTCTCCCCGACCGCGATCAGCAACTCGCGTACGGCGGCCTCGGCGCGCGCCTGGTCGAACGGCCGACCGGTGTCGAGCGCGATCGGGCCGGAGACGACGCTGTTGTTGGTCGTCAATCGACACCTCCTGTGTTGAGCTGCCGCACCCGGCGGGGTGCGGCGGGGGCGCGGCTTTCGCCGACGGCTGATATTTCCAGGTCGGCCCAACCTCCGCGGGCTGCGAACCATTCCCGCGTGCCGTGCGGGAGCGCACCACGCGTCACCGCGATGCGCCGCGTCGGACGGGTGCGCGCCACGCCGAAGCGGGTGATGCGCCCGACCGCGCGCCGCACGTCCGCCCGTCGAGTGAACTCACCCTCCGGGCCGGGCCCGAACCTGCCGGGCCACGAACCCCATGAGCGTATCCGGGCCGCTGTCAGCGGCGGCCGTTCGGTCCGTCCCACTCACCGTTGCCCTCCTCGGCGGGCGCCGAGGGTTGCTGGCCGGTGTGCTGATCCGGCTGCGGGTAGCCCTGCGGAGCGGGCTGCTGGCGGCCGTGCTCCGGCTGCTGCCCGTACTGCGGCTGCCCGTAGTCGGGCTGCTGACCCGGCTGGTAGCGCTGATTGCCCGCGGGCGCCCAGCCGCCGTACGCCGGACGGGCCGGCGGCTGCTGCGGATCCTCCTGGGGCGGCCAGCCCGGGGCGGACCAACCGGCCGGGGCGCCGTAGTCCGGCCGCGAGCCGTGCGTGCCGCCGTGCCGCGGGTAGGCGGGCTGCGGTGCCGGGTACCCGGCGGGGGCCGGGTAGCCGTACTGCGGCTGCGGCTGGCCGGGCTGGCCGTACGCCGGATCCGGGTAGCCGTTGCCGGCGGGCGGGATCACGTGCACGGGCTCCTCCGGGAACGGCTCGCCACGTTCGGCGGCCAGTTCGCGCGGGGTCTTCACCGGCGGGCGATCCGACGGGACGCGCCCGCCGAAATCGTTGAAAGCCGTGATGCGCGGGCGCTTTTCGACGGTGCCGAGCACTTCCTCGAGATCCTTGCGGTGCAGGGTCTCGCGTTCGAGCAGGGCGGTGGCGAGGGCGTCGAGCTCGTCGCGGTACTCGTTGAGCACCGACCACGCCTCGGTGTGCGCGGCCTCGATGAGGTTGCGCACCTCCTCGTCGATCTCGCGGGCGACCTCGTGCGAGTAGTCCGAGCCGTTGCCCATGGACCGGCCCAGGAACGGGTCGCCCTGCTCCTGCCCGTAGCGCACCGCGCCGAGGCGGGCGCTCATGCCGTACTCGGTGACCATGGCGCGCGCGGTCTTGGTGGCCTGGTCGATATCGGAGGACGCGCCCGTGGTCGGCTCGTGGAACACCAGTTCCTCGGCGGCGCGGCCGCCCATGGCGAACACCAGGCGCGCGATCATCTCCGAGCGCGTCATCAGGCCCTTGTCGTCCTCGGGCACGGTCATGGCGTGCCCGCCGGTGCGGCCGCGGGCCAGGATGGTGACCTTGTAGACGGGCTCGATGTCGGGCATCGCCCACGCGGCCAGGGTGTGCCCGGCCTCGTGGTAGGCGGTGATCTTCTTCTCGTGCTCGCTGATGATGCGGGACTTGCGGCGCGGGCCGCCGATCACGCGATCGACCGATTCCTCGAGCGAGGCGCCGGTGATGAGCGTGCCCTTCTCGCGGGCGGTCAGCAGCGCGGCCTCGTTGATGACGTTCGCCAGGTCCGCGCCGGACATGCCGACCGTGCGCTTGGCGAGGCCGTCGAGATCGGCGTCGGGAGCGATGGGCTTGCCCGCGGCGTGCACGCGCAGGATCGCCCGCCGGCCCGCGAGATCCGGGTTGCCGACCGGGATCTGGCGGTCGAAGCGGCCCGGGCGCAGCAGCGCCGGGTCCAGGATGTCGGGGCGGTTGGTCGCGGCGATGATGATGACGTTGGTGCGTTCGCCGAAGCCGTCCATCTCCACCAGGAGCTGGTTCAGCGTCTGCTCGCGTTCGTCGTGACCGCCGCCGAGGCCGGCGCCGCGCTGGCGGCCGACCGCGTCGATCTCGTCGACGAAGATGATGCAGGGGCTGTTCTGCTTGGCCTGATCGAACATGTCGCGCACGCGGGACGCGCCCACGCCGACGAACATCTCGACGAAGTCCGAACCCGAGATCGTGAAGAACGGGACCCCGGCCTCACCCGCGACCGCGCGGGCCAGCAGGGTCTTACCGGTACCGGGCGGGCCGTAGAGCAGCACGCCCTTGGGGATCTTCGCGCCCAGCGCGGTGTACCGCGACGGGTTCTGCAGGAAGTCCTTGATCTCGTACAGCTCTTCGACGGCCTCGTCCGCGCCGGCGACATCGGCGAAGGTGGTCTTGGGCATGTCCTTGGACAGCTGCTTGGCCTTGGATTTGCCGAAGCCCATCATGCCGCCGCGCCCGCCGCCCTGCATGCGGGACATGACGAAGATGAACAGGCCCAGCAGAATCACCATGGGCAGCATGAAGAGCAGGATCTGACTCAGCCAGGAATCCTGCTTGACCGAGGTGTTGACCTTCGCGCCGGAATCCTGCGCGGCCTTGAAGATGGTCGCGGAGTTCTCGCCACCGCCGGGGTACTTGGCGATGATCTTCTTGTCGCCGCCGGTGGCATCATTGCCGTTCTTGAGCGTGATGCGCAGCGCCTGCTCTTTATCGTCGATCTGAACCGAGTCGACGTTGTCCTTGTTCTGCAGTTGGGAGAGCGCCACCGACGTGTCGACGCTCTTCCAGCCGCGCGTGTTGTCACTGAAGTAGCTGACCAGATAGATCACGAGCAGGAAGCCCGCGACTATGGCCAGGTTGCGGAACACAAGCTTGCGGTTCATAGAGCGTAGGCCGGCGGCCAGTCCTTTCCGGGGGGTGTATCCGGTTTGCCTGCGATGCGTTCGTGGCGCGCCCGTTCCAGGGAACGGATGCGGACATGCCACGTTACCGCGTACGGTCTAGTCGTTACATCGCGCAGTTCGGCAGCTAGTGCAGTTCGAAACGTAAACGGCTGGAGAACGCGGGTGGTTCCCCGACCATCTGCGGCAACACATCGGGTCGATCACCCCCTGGTGTCGGACCGAGTGGTCACAATCATGGCATGGTCGTCCTATCGTGAGCGACGACACAACAGAGCGCAGGGGGTATGGACATAGTCGAGCTACGGACACCCACAGCGATAGTGCGGCACGGCAACGGGCGACTGACGGTGCTGCGCCCCGGAACCGACGGCGAGCGCGTCCTCGACGTCCCGATCGGCGAACTCCTCAAGGTGCGGTTGAACCGGCGCGCCGACGACGCGGTCGTCATCGAGATCTACCTCCGCTACCCCACCCCGGTCCTGACCGGCGTCCCGGCCGACCGGACGCCCCTGCCGGTGCTCATCGCCGAACACGATGTGCCGCCCGCCACCGTCATCGTCGAACGCATCAACAATCAGATCCTGGCCACCCAGCGCCTGGACGTGGCAGCCCCCGATCTGAGCCCGCCCACTCCCTCCTGGGGCCGCACCGGTCCCGTCCGCGCCGATGTGGATCGCGCGGTGCGCCGCATGGCGCCCAAGCGCGACACCAAGTCCGCGGTGGCCGCCCTGCACCGCTACGTCACCCCCGACGAATACGTGCTGGAGACGGCCGTGGTCACCGGCCGCCCGCCCGCCGCGAAAGGCGCTGGGCTGCTTGCGGTCACGACCACCCGCATGATCTTCATATCCACCGGCGCGACCCGGAAGTTCGCGCACGAACTACCCGTGGCGTGCCTGTTGTGGGCGCGCAGCACCGATGATTCGGGAAGTCCCGGCGAATACGGCGTCGAGGTCAACGACGGTAATCAGACCTGGTATTTCACCGGCACGGATCGCGCGGACACCGAGCGCATCACCGGCGCGCTGAATTTCGCGGTGCAGCGTGAATCCGCCGACGGGGCGGCCGGTCCCGCCGATCCCGGCGTCTCCAAGCTGTACTCCGAATGGGAATTGCTGGTGGAGCGCCATTCGCTCGGAATGGTCGACGACGCGCAATTCCAGCGTTACGGGCGTGGAATTCTGCGCTCGCTGCCGGACTGAGTTCCCGCGCGCCGACCCCGGGGGCATGCGGCCCCCGGGGCGTGCGTGTCGCGAAAGTTATTCGGCGGCTTCGGCTTCCGGCTCCGGGAGGGCGTCGGGCTGCAGTTCGATACGGCGCCACGGACTACTCGGGCGCATCCACAGCCGCAGCAGTTCCATTCGCCGATCCACGCCGCCGGATTTGAGCTCGGCCAGATCCTCGCACGCCTGCCAGTAGGTCCAGCCAGCCAGATAGGCGTCACCGAACTGGCGCCAATTGCGATATTTGCGCTGCGCCAGCGGCAGGGCGCGCATGAGGTAATCCCAGGCGACGTCGGCTTCGAGGTAGCCGGCCGTGTAGGCCATGCGGGCCACCGCCACCACGCGCGCCAGATCCCAGGCCTGGATGTCGGTGGGGAGCGGGCGGACCAGGTGGTCGGTGAGTCCGAGTTTGATGGCCTGGGCCCAGATGTCGTAGTCGCGAACCAGGGCCTCGGTGTTCTCCATCCCCCGGAAGGAGCCGACCTGGCGCAGGAAGGCGCGGTGCCGGTCGGCGCGTTCGCCGAAGCGATCCCGTTCAGGGGAGTTGATGCCGGCCATGACGAGCGGGTGCACGAGCGCGTACAGCGGGGAGTGCATCCCCTCGAGCAGTTGCTCCATGGATGCCATGGCCTCGGTGCCATCGGTGATACCCCACGCGCCGGTGAGGGTGTCGATGGCGAGCTCACGGCGATCACCGAGCGGATGCTCGCGCTCGGGCCCCAGGAGCAGGGCATCGTGGAAGGCGTCCCAGCGTGTGGAGTAGAAGCCGCCGAGCGCCAGGGCGCGCAGTTCGTCGTCGGAGACCTGCGCACCGGACCAGTGGTCGTCCTCGCGCTGGTCGAGCTCCGGGTAGGGGAATGTCGTCAGCGTTGGCACGTCGCGGGCGGGCATACCCCGATTGTGTCTCATCGATCTTGGAGTGGCTGCGCATTCGCGGATAGCAGTGTGGCGGGGCGCCCGAGTGCCGCATTCAGGTGACATGAGAGCTATCGCCGGTTTTCGACCTGTCACACAAGGAAATCGGGCACTAGTCTCGGCGCCATGAGTGGGTACATCACCATCCTGCGCGGGCTGGAACCGGCCGCCACGGATCAAGAAATCTACGCGGCGGCACAGGAGTTCGTGCGCAAGGTCAGTGGCGTCTCGGGATTGACGACGGCGACCAAGCCCGCGGTCGACAAGGCGGTCGAGGCCATCGCGGCGGCGACCACGCAACTGCTGGCGGAGTTGCCCGATCCGCGGGCGCAGGCGGCGGCAAGCGACGAGCCAACGCCGCGACGGCGTACGGCGCGCGCGACCGACTAATCCCGGACGCCGAACACGGCCACGCAGTCGAGGGCGATATCCAGCTTCGGCCCGCGCTGATCGATGGGATGGCCGAGCAGTTCCTCGATGCGCTGAATTCGATAGCGCACGGTGTTCTTGTGCACGCCGAGCATTTTCGCGGCCGCGTCCGGACTGCGGCGCGCGCGCAGGTAGGCGTGCAGTGTTTCGCGCAATCGCGCCGAATGCGGGCCCGGGTCCGCCAGCGCCCCCAATTCCCGGTCGATGAGCGCCCGCATGGCGGTCTCGTCGCCCCCGGCCAGATAGGCCACCTCGACCTCGGGGTAGTGCAGCACGCGGGCCGTGCCCGCCCGCGCGCGCTCGGCGACCTGTCGCGCCGCGACCGCCTCGCGATGGCCGGTCCGGAATCCGGCGACCTGGGTCGCGGGTTCGCCCACCGCCACCCGCACGGGCGCCTCGACCGGCCAGGCCATCGTGCGGAACTCCCCCGGCTCCTCGTCCACGCCGATCCAGGCCCACAGTGCCGTGGCGCCGGCGGGCACGGTGAGCAGGCTGCCGTTGCCCAGCGTGCTCGCGCAGCGCGCCGCCACCCGGTCCAGCAGCCCCGCGGCGTCGTCGTCACCGTCGAAGCGGGTCACCGCCGGATCGTCCTCGATCCACAGCACCACGGCCAGATGCCGCTGTGCGAGGCGGTAACCGAGCCGGGCCGAGGCGTTCTCGGCATCGAGTTCCGAGCCGGCCAGCAGCGCGGCCACGATGTCGGCGCGCTGGTTCAGGGCCGCGCGCAGTCCGCGTTCGCGCTCCTCCATGTAGGTGTCGGTGAGCTGTTCGATCGAGGTGCTCACCCACCGGGTGGTGCGGTCGAACAGCCGCAGCAGCAGCGAGCGTTCGATGTCCTGCGGGAGCTGGCGCTGGTCGATGACCTCGGCCATGTAGTCGATGACCGCCTCTTGGCCGAGGTGGTAGACCCGCAGCAGCAGGCGCACGTCGAAGCCGCGGCGGGCGATGGTGCGGGCGAAGGCGTGCGCGTCGGCGGGCACCGGATAGTCGAACCGGTCCTGGGTGAGTCCGCTGAGCACCTCGAGGGCGTGCGCCCGGCTGCTGGCGGTCAGGTCGCGGCGCATATCGCGATCGCGCAGCTCGGGGATGCGGGCGATGATGGCGTTGTCGAGGCGGGTGACGACCTGTTCGAGGGTGTCCGCGCGCAGGGTCTCGGCCACGAAATCGGCGATCCACTCGCGAATGACGGGGTCGGCGGGGCCGACGATCGGGCCGGTGGGCCCGGCAATGGGTCCGGTCACCACGGCCCAACCTCCGGTTTTGTACTCGGAGCACAAAGTCGGTCGTGAGTCTTGAGCTCATTGGCCAAGAATGTGCCGGTCGAATTGTGTCACGATCATAGTTCAGTGAGCTGTCGCACACAGCCCACCCAGCACGCACCCTTCGCAACGCAGCGCACGTGGGAGAGCACATCGTGACCAATACCGAATCCGCCGCGGGTACACCCCGCAAGAGCGCGGCGCGCAAGCCCGCCGCGGCCAAGACCGCGAAGGCGGCGCCCGCGGCCAAGGCCACCGCCAAGGCGGCGCCCGCGCCCGCGACCGAGAGCGCCGAGCCCGTGACCGTCGCCGCGCCCGCGCCCACCGAGCTCGAGGTGCGCAATCCCGCGACCGGCGCGCTCGCGGGAACGGTCCCGATCGATTCGGCCGAGACCGTGGCGGCCAAGGTCCGGGAACTGCGCGTGCACCAGGCCGAATGGGAGGCCATCGGCCCCGACGGCCGCAAGGAATGGCTGCTGAAGCTGCAGGACTGGTTGGTGGACAACACCGATCACCTGGCCGACGTGCTGCAGTCCGAGACCGGGAAGGCGCGCGTCGACGCGCTCATCGACCCGGCCTTCTCGGTCGACCTCACCGGCTACTACGCCCGCCGGGCCGCGAAATTCCTCGCGGACGAACATCCTTCGCCGCACAGCCCGCTGGCCCGGGTGAAGACGCTGACCCGCGTCTTCCGCCCGTACCCGGTCGTCGGGGTCATCACCCCGTGGAACTTCCCGCTCGCCATGCCCGTCATCGACGTGATCCCGGCGCTGGCGGCGGGCGCGGCCGTCATCCTCAAGCCGTCCGAGGTGACCCCGCTGTCGGCGCTCGAGCTGGTGCGCGGCTGGCGCGAGATCGGCGCGCCGCCGGTCTTCGACATCGTCACCGGCGCGGGCGCGACCGGCGCGGCGGTGGTGGAGAACGCGGATTACATCCAGTTCACCGGTTCCACCCCGACCGGCCGCAAGATCGCGGCCGCCTGCACCGAGCGCATGATTCCGTACAGCCTGGAGCTGGGCGGCAAGGATCCGGCCATCGTGCTGGCCGACGCCGATCTGGATCGCGCCGCGGCGGGCATCGCGTTCGGTGGCCTGTTCAACGCCGGGCAGGTGTGCATCTCGGTGGAGCGCGTGTACGTGGAAGCGCCTGTCTACGAAGAGTTCCTGAAGAAGCTGACCGCCGCGGTGAACGAGGTGCGCCAGGGCGTGGACGGGCGCGAGCCCAAGTACGACATGGGCGCGCTGGCCAACGAGAACCAGGCGCAGATCGTGCAGCGGCACGTCGAGGAGGCCGTGAAGCAGGGTGCGCGGGTGCTCACCGGCGGCAAGCGCACGGGCGTCGGCACGCTGTTCGAGCCGACCGTGCTGGCCGACGTCGACCACACCATGACCTGCATGACCGAGGAGACCTTCGGCCCGACGGTGCCGGTCATGAAGGTGGCCGACGAGGCGGAAGCCGTTCGGCTGGCCAATGATTCGATCTACGGCCTGTCCGCGTCGGTGTGGAGCGGGGACAAGGATCGCGCCGAACGCGTTGCGCGCCAACTGAACGCGGGCGCGGTGAACATCAACGACGTGTTCTCCAACATGTTCAGCTTCGCGCTGCCCATGGGCGGCTGGGGGCTCTCGGGGGTGGGCGCGCGCTGGGGCGGCGAGAACGGGGTGCGCAAGTACTGCCGGCAGCAGGCCATCACCAAGCCGATCCTGCCCACGCAGACCAAAGAGCTGCTGTGGTTCCCGTACAACACCACCAAGCTGGGGATCGCGCTGTCGGCCATGCGGGCCGCGGGTGCGCGCGGTGTGCGGCGGCTGAGCGTGCAGGCGGTTTTCGACACGGTGAAGGGGACCAAGCAATGACCGACTTCGGTGCGATCAGGGGCAAGGTCGTCGTCATCACCGGTGGCGCGCGCGGCATCGGGCTGGCGACGGCGACGGCGTTGCAGGCGCTCGGGGCGAAGATCGCCATCGGCGACGTGGACGAGGTGACGGTCAAGGAGTCCGGCACCACCCGTGGATTCGAGGTGTTCGGGCGGCTGGACGTCACCGATCAGCAGTCGTTCGAGGCGTTCCTGGACGAGGTCGAGAAGCAGCTCGGGCCGATCGACGTGCTGATCAACAACGCGGGGATCATGCCGACGGGCCGGCTCGTGGACGAGTCCGACGTGATCACCCGCAGGATTCTGGACATCAACGTGTACGGGGTGATCCTGGGGTCCAAGCTGGCGATCGCGCGCATGCTGCCGCGCGGGAGCGGGCACGTCATCAATATCGCGTCGCTGGCCGGGGAGACCCACATCCCGGGACTGGCCACCTACAACGCGTCCAAGCACGCGGTGCTCGGGTTCACCGACACCCTGCGCGAGGAGTACCGGGGCACGGGGGTGAGGTTCTCCTCGATCCTGCCGACGCTGACCAAGACCGAGCTCGGGTCGGGGGTCAATCCGCCCAAGGTGCTGCGGCCGGCCGAGCCGGAAGAGATCGCGGACGCCATCGCCAAGGTGATCGTCGAGCCGCGATCCAAGGTGCGGGTCACCGCGGTCGCGGGCGCGATCTCCCAGGTCGTCGGACTGCTGCCGGAGTCGTGGGGTGACGCGCTCGGGCGCGCGCTCGGTGCGCAGAGCGCGTTCCTGGACGACGTGGATTCCGCGGCGCGCAAGGCGTACGAGTCGCGGGTGCGCGGCAACGGCAGCTGACGCGCGGAGCTGACGGCGAGGGCCGGGACCGGATTCGGTCCCGGCCCTCGCGTCGTCGGAGGCCGGCGGTCCTAATGCACTGTCGCCAGGACGAATCGCTTGCCCGGATCGACCATGGCGTTGACGGTCGCGCCGTCGCCGTAGTCGCCGAGGGCGGTCATGTTCCAGCCGGTGGCGGCGCGGGTGAGCATGCACATGAACAGTCCGGTGCGGCGGTCGCCGCGCGAGAGTTCGAAGCGCACGAGTTCGGCGCCGGTGTAGTCGTCGACGAGCCGGCAGAAGGCGCGGGAGATCTGATCGAACTTCTGGCCGGAGTACGAGTTGACGGTGAAGAGCAGGGCGTACACGTTGCCCGGCAGGGCGGGCAGGTCGACGGTGATGACCTCGTCGTCGCCGTCCCCGTCGCCGGTGAGGTTGTCGCCGGAATGTTTGATGGCGCCGCGGAATTCGCTGAGGTTGACGAACCAGACCTTGCCGAGCTTCTTGCCGCGGGTGTCGTAGGCGACCACCGAGGCGTCCAGGTCGATGGATTTGCCGCGTTTGGCGGGATCCCAGCCCAGGCCCATGCGCACCCGCGTCAGGGTGGCGACGCCGCCCTTGGTGAGGGAGACGGTCTCGTTCTTGCTGAGCGAGACGACCTTGCCCTTGTCCAGGCTGACGGTGGCCTCGCCGAAGCGGGGCGCGGGCTGCTGCGGGTAGCCGGGGGTGGGCGAATGCTGCTGCGGGGGTGCTGAATACGGCTGCTGCGACGGCGGGTAAGCGGGCTGAGTCGGGGGTGGGTACGCCGGTTGAGTGGGTGGCGGATACGACTGCGGCGGGTACTGCTGCGGCGGCGGGTAGGCGGGCGGCGGCGAATACGGCTGGGACGGAGCCGCGTACGGCTGTTGCGGGGGCGCGTACGGCTGCTGCGGCGGCGGATAGGACTGCTGCGGGAACGGCGCGGTCGCGGGGAACGGCGCGGTGGGCGGGTACTGGTTCGCGGGCGGCGGGTACGGGCTCGCCTGCGGGGCGGGCTGCGGGGCGTCGTCCACGGTGATGCCGAAGTCGGTGGCTATGCCCGCCAGGCCGTCGGCGTAGCCCTGGCCGACGGCTCGCACCTTCCAACTGCCCTGTCGCCGATAGATTTCCAGTCCGACCACCGCGGTCTCGGTGCTCAGGTCCGAGGGGGTGAACGTGACGAGGGTGGTGCGGCGCTGCGGATCGACGAGGGCCAGTTGCAGTCGCCCTGCCCGCCCCCAGTTCGGCGGGCCGCTGCCGTCCAGGCTGGCCGTGACCACGATCTTGTCGATGTCCGCGGGCACCTCGCGGGTGGCGATGCGAATCCGGTTGGGCGGCTGCACGGTGACGCCCGGACCGCGCGGCTGGTTGTAGAAGATGAAGTCGTGGTCGGAGCGGACCTTGCCGGCGGTGGTCAGCAGCAGCGCGGCCACGTCCACCTCGGTCGAGGCGTTCACCTCGACGACGACCTCGTCCGTCGTGAGCGGCGCGTTGGCGCCCTTGGTCAATTCCATTGCTCGCCTTACCTCCCCGTTCCCTCCACGGTAGCGCCGTAGGGTCGGCGGCATGGAAGTAAACGGCGCCGTCTTCGTCGGACTCGCGACTCTCGATCTCGCCTACACCGTCGAGCGGTACCCGGCCGAGGACACCAAGACCCGGGCCGACGAGCTCTTCCTCGGCGCGGGCGGCCCCGCCGCCAACGCCGCGGTGGCGTACGCCCACGTGTCCGGCCGCTCCCCCGATCTGATCACGGCTCTGGGCGAACATCCACTGGCCGAACCGATTCGCGACGACCTGCGCCGCTACGGCGTCACCGTCGTCGACCTGACCCCGGCCGCGACGACCCAGCCGCCGGTCTCCTCGATCGTGGTGGCGACCGGGTCCGCGACCCGGACGATCGTGTCCCTGGACGGTTCCCGCATCGAGCCCCGGCTGCCAGATACCGCGGGCAGGCACGACGGCTCGGGAATCACGGCATCGGCCGGGCCTGTCGCACGCGTGGAATTCGCCGTGCCGAACGGTCGGGGTTCCGATGTCGCGGCGGCGGAACTGCTCGGGAACGCCGCGATCGTGCTGGTCGACGGCCACTACGCCGAACCCGCGCTGCGGATCGCGGCGGCCGCCCGCGCGGCGGGTGTTCCCGTGGTGCTCGACGCCGGACGCTGGCGGCCCGTGCACGCCGAGCTGCTGCCGCTGGTCGATATCGCGATCTGCTCGGCGGCGTTCGCGCCGCCCGGTGTGCCCGCCGGTTCGCCCGACGCGGTCTTCGACTTCCTGCACGCCGCCGGGCCGACCCACGCGGCCGTCACCAACGGCGCTGCCGCCATTCGCTA
This sequence comes from Nocardia sp. NPDC055321, assembly GCF_053645575.1. Taxonomy (NCBI): domain Bacteria; kingdom Bacillati; phylum Actinomycetota; class Actinomycetes; order Mycobacteriales; family Nocardiaceae; genus Nocardia; species Nocardia sp. NPDC055321. The sequence continues at coordinate 162,384 of NZ_JBSHMS010000015.1, read as the reverse complement.
TTCGTTCCGGGACCCGGGCGCGTGGGCCAGCGGCGTCACCTTCGGCCGCGACGGCGAATCCGCCGCTTTCCCCCGTGCCCGGCCGGGCACGGGGGCGGGGTCACCCGGTGCGGCCTCCCGCGAGCGAGTGGCCCGGGCCGGCGAGGCCGGAGGCGGTTCGTCCGCTCGGGACCGCGCGCCCTCCGGGCCGGCCGACCATGGCGAAAGCGGCCCGGGCGCGGCGCATCTCGTCGGCCGAGGCGTGCGAGGTGTCCGGCCCGGTCCGGGTCGGCAAGGCGGCGAGCCGGTCGACGACGACCGGAACCTCCATGACGGCGCGAGCGAGTCCGGGTACGGTGCCGGACCAAGTGGCGACATCGCCTGCGCGCGTGGGGAAGTACCGGTTCCGGCGGTCGCGGCGGTGGACACGCTGGGGGCCGGCGACATCCTGCACGGCGCGTTCTGTCATTTCCACGCGCTCGGGGAGGTGTTCCCGGTGGCCTTGCGGCACGCGGCGGAGGTGGCGGCGCTGTCGTGCGCGTCGGTGGGCACGCGGGAGTGGATGGGCGGTCAGACGATCTTGTAGTTGCGGCCGGACTTGCGCAGGACCAGGTCGGCGCGGGCGCGGGTGGACTCGACCAGGCGGGCGTTGAGCAGATCGCTCTGCGCCACTTTGGTTTTCGCGTCCTCGGGGGTGCGGCCGCCGCGAATGTGGCGGCGTACCAGGCGCTGTTCGATGACGGGCCGGGGTACGTCCAGGTACCAGGTCTCGTCGAGCAGGGGGCGCACGGCGGACCAGCCGGGGGCGGCGCTGTCCTCGAGCAGCAGGTAGTTGCCCTCGGTGACGATGATCGGGTGGGCGTCGAAGACGACGCCGCCGGGCACCGGCTCGTGCAGCTCACGGGAGTAGGTCGGCCAGGGCACCGGGCGGCCGGGCGGCGTCTCGCGCAGCGCGCGCAGGCACGCGACATACGCTGCGGCGTCGAAGGTGTCGGGCTCGCCCTTGCGTGCCAGATCGCCCGTCGCGCGCAGGCGCGCGTTGCTGAGGTGGAACCCGTCCACGGGGGCGACCTCGGCCAGCTCGGCGCCCGCGGCCAGGTTCAGTTCGTCGCGCACCCCGCGCGCCAGCGTGGATTTGCCCGCGCCGGGTGGCCCCGCGATACCGAGGATGAATCTTCCGGAATGTCCGTCCGCGTGCCGTCGCAGGCGCGCCGCGAGCTCCGACAGGGTCGTTTCGACGCCGATGCGAGCCACCCGAGCACCCTACTGCCGCCGCTGCGCGTTCGGGCCGAGACACCACGAGGTCGGCGGCGGCCGAACGGTTTTCGCCATCCGCCCACGCGCCCGATCCCGTCCGGAGATCCGCGCAGGGCCCCGGCCGTTTCGGCCGGTGCGGTGACGACGCACGCCGACGCGGGCGGTGGCGTGGGCAGTCGTCGATCAGGACCGGTCAGCGGATCGGGCGCTCCGGCCGACCGCGCCGGCGGTGTGCCCCCGTTCGGCGGGGATGGCGCGGATCAGCGCCAGCAGATCGGCCTCCAGCAGCCTGGACAGCCAGTAACTCCCGGCGAAGGCCAGGACGCCGCCGACGCTGAGCCAGCGGACGGTGTCGATCACCAGACCCAGGTCGGCGCTCGGGACCAGCGACGCGGAGGCGACGCCGAGCAGCGGAACCGCGGCGGCCACACCGAGATACCAGTTGCTGCGCCGGGCCAGGCGGCGCATCCTGTCGCGGTCGGCGGGGCCGACGGTGCCGTGGGTGAGCAGCGGCGGATACAGCGAGCGCACCGAGTACACGGTGATCAGGAAGAACGGGTAGGCCAGCGCCATGGCCGCGCAGACCAGCTGTCCGATCCAGATCTGCGCCAGGGCGTTGTCGGGCAACTGAACTCCGGCCAGCACGAGCGCGGTGGGCCAGCCCAGGCCCGAGGCTATCCAGGCGCCCGCCGCCACCCACACCGCGCGTTCGCCCACCAGCAGGGTGTCGGCGCGGGCGCGCGCGAGTTCGGCGTCGGAGAATCGATGCCCGCGCGCGAGCCGATGGGAGACGGTCAGCGGCCGCCGGGCCAGCCACAGCAGGAGCAGCCCGGCGAGCGGAAAGGCGATGAGGTTGGCGACCAGCACCGTGTCGGCGTAGGTCTGCTGCTCGGCGGCGGTCAGGTGCTGCCCGATCAGGCTCCCGCTGAGCCGGATCTTGTACACGCTGGCAAGGAGATTGGGCAGTCCGAGGCACAGCGTCGCGATGGGAATCGCCCACCCGCGCGCCCGCGCCCGCCAGCTGCGCCGCGGCGGATCCACCAGGTCGCGGGCCCGAGCGTCCAGGCACAGATCGAACTGCCCGGCCAGCTCGGCTCCGCTCGACCGCCGGTTGTCCGGGTCGGGGTCCAGGCATTCGAGCAGCACCCGCCGCAGCGCGTACGGCGTATCCGCGGGCAACCCCGCGAGCGCCGCGTCCGGCACCCCCGCCCGCCGCCGCGCCAGCATTCCCGCGATCACCCGCTGGCCGAAACCCACGTCCGGACCGTGGTTTCCGCGCGCAGCACTCGTATCCCGCGCCCGGGGATCGCTCTCGGACGTCTCGTCATCGACCTGGCTCGGCGTCCCCGGCACAGGCACCGCGTCCGGGCCGGGCAGATACCCCGGCGCGGTCGAATCAGGTGCTGCGAGCGGCACAGCCGGCAGCCGCCGAGCGCCGGGCTCGGTCGACTCATCCGGACGATAGCGATCGCCGGACACGCCCGCGTCCGCCGGCCCGGAGGGCGCAGCCGAGCCGGAGCGGTCATCGGGAGCAGGCGACTCGCCGGGCCGATACCCATCACCGGGAACGACGGATTCCCCGGGCGACGGTGGCGTCTTCGCCCCCGGCCGATCATCGGGTGCGCCCGCCTCGTCCGGCAGCGGATCCTCGAACGGCGGTGCGCCGGTGAGCATCTCCCAGAGCAGGAGGCCGAGGGAGTAGATGTCGGCGCGGGTGTCGGGGAGGGGCGCGGACGAGTCGACGGCGGCGGCCAGGGCCTCGGGGGCGCGCCAGCGCAGGTCGGCGAGCTGGTCCGGCGGCGCCCCGTCCAGGCCGGCCGACGCCGGATTCCAGAAGCGCGGGCCCAGGGCGAAATCCGCGAGCTTCGGCACGCCCTCGGCGGTGAAGAGCACGTTGGCGGGCCGAATGTCGTGGTGCAGCACGCCTTCCCGATTGGCGTGGTCCAGGGCCGTCGCGAGCCTGCGCCCCACCCAGGCCACGGTTTCGGGCCAGGTCGCGGCCGCGATCTCGGCGCGCACGCGCGAACCCGCGGGGCGGATCTCACCCCGCGACTCCATGGCCGCGTCCACCGCGTCCAGCAGCACCGCGCCCCCGGCCGCGGCACCCCGCTCGCGGCGCGACCGCAGCACGCCCTCGGCATTGCCGCCGGGCAGGTACTGCATGTACAGCAGCCGCAACGACTTCCCGGACGCGGCGGTCAGCAGCCGCTGATCGAAAACCCGCACGATGTAGTCGTGTTCGAGCTGGGCGACGGTGTGGGTGTCGCTGTCGGCGCCCGCGTCCACCCGCACCGCGACCAGCCGCTGCATCGAGCGCTGGCGGGCCAGGAACATCCGGCTGTGCGCCTGCCCGCCGAGATCGGTGAGCAGATCGAAATCGTCCAGTGTCCGACCCACCGCGATGTCGGCGGGCAGCTCCGCGGGGGCCGCGGCCGGGGTTCCCGCGCGCAGGCGCTCGCGCAACTCGCCCGCGACCTCCGGGTAGTCGGCGCCGAAGACCTCCGGGTCCAGCGGCCCGTACCGGCCTCGGACCAGGAACTCCTCGTATACCAGCTCCGCGTAGTCCGGGCTGCCGGTGATCTCCGGAAACTCGGTGCGGTAGGCCGAGACCCGCTTCTCCAGGCCCGCGCGCCTGCGCCGCTGGGAGATGTCGGCCCGCACCAGTTCGACCAGCACCTCGAGCCGCACCGCGGCCGCGTCCGGCACGTAGTGCGCCGGCGACGGCGGTTCCCGGCGGTGCCCGCGCAGCAGCGATTCCCACTCGGCCGCGAAACGGGCCAGGGCGCGCCGCGCGTGCTCACTCACGCCCGGCTGCCCGCATGCTCCCTCGATTCCGGGGACCGCACGGACGCACCGACCCGTTCGAGGGCTCGCAGATCCGCTTCCAGTGCACGGAACATGATGTACACGACCACGAAGGCCGCGATGCCTCCGACACTCAGTACGCGCACGGCCACGATCACCAGCGGGATGTCGTCCGGCGGCAGGAACGTCACGCCCGCCACCGCCAGCAGCGGCACCGAGGCGGCCACCGCCAGGTAACTCGTGCAGCGCCGTCCCAGCCGATGCAGCAGGGCGACGTCATCGGCGCTGACGCCCTCGCGCAGGAACATCGGATAGATACAGCGCACCAGGTAGAAGGTGACCAGGAAGAACGGATACGCCACGGCCATGGCGCCGCACACCACCAGCGACACCAGGAAGTGCACCATGCCGCGCGCCGGTATCTCCCCCGTGGCCAGCCGTAGCGCGATCGGGAACGTGATGCCCGCCAGCACCCAGAGCGAGAACACCACGAAGGAGATGCGCTCACCGCACAGCAGGACGTCGGTGCGGGCCCGGCGCAGCGTCTCCGCGTCGTATTCACGGCCCTTGCGCAGTCCCCGCGGCACCGAGATGACCAGGCGGCACAGATAGATGATGACCGCGATGCCTATCGGATAGAATAGCGAGTTCACCGTGGCGGTGGTGAGGGTGAAACTGCGTTCGGCCTCGGCCGAGAGCCTGCTCACGATCAGGGTGTCGTTGTGCAGGATGTTGTACACCGAGACCAGGATGTTCGGAATCGCGACCGCGAGGGTCACCAGCGGAACCAGCCAGGGCCGCAAGCGCATTCGCCAGCTGTTCGGCGCCGGATCCACCAGGTCGCGGGCGCGCGGGTCCAGGCACAGCGACAACTGCTCGGCCAGCACCGCGCCGCTGCTCCAGCGCTGTTCGCGATCGGGGGCCAGGCAGGTCAGCAGGACCCGGCGCAGCGCGGCCGGGCAGTCCTGCGGCACCCGTTCCAGCGCCGGGGCGTCGACGCCGCCGCGCCGGCGTTCGAGCATGGCCTCCAGGGTCGTGCGGTCGCCGTGGTCGCCGGGACCGGCGGTGCTGTCGTCGAACGGCTTCGCACCGGTGAGCAGCTCCCACAGCACCACGCCGAGGGAGTAGATGTCGGCGCGGGTGTCCAGGTCGGCGGCGGTGTGCGCGTGCCCGGGATGGCAGGCCTCGAGCTGCTCGGGCGACATGTAGGACAGCGAGCCGCCGAAATACGAGACCGGGCTGGCGTCCTCCAGATTGCGCGCGAAACTGATGTTGAAGTCGGCCAGTTTGGGCACCGCCTCGGCGGTGAGCAGGATGTTCGCGGGCTTCACGTCGCGGTGCAGGACACCGTGCCCGTCGGCGTAGTCCAGCGCCTCGGCCAATCGGCGGCCCAGCCACGCGACGGCCTCCGGCCACGTCAGCCCCGCGATCTCGGCGCGCACGCTGGAATCGGTCGGCCGGATCTCACCCTTCTCCTCCATGGCCGCGTCCACCGCGTCCAGCAGCAGTTGCCCGCTGCGTTCGGCGAGCGGCGTCGCGCGCACCCAGCGCAGCACGCCGAGCAGGGTGCCGCCGGGCAGGAACTGCATGTACAGCAGCCGCAGCCGCCGCCCGGACTCGAACCGGATCCCCGAGATCAGCCGCTGATCGAACACCCGCACGATGTAGTCGTGGTCGAGCTGGGCCAGGGTCTGCGGTTCGGTGCCGTGGTCGGCGGAGATCTTGACCGCCACCAGCCGCTGCAGCGATCGCTGACGGGCCAGGAACACGCGCGCGAACGCGCCGCTGCCCAGCCCGGTGAGCAGGTCGAAATCGTCTATGCTCTGGCCGATTTCGATGCGGTCGAGCAGGTCGCTCATCGCGGGCGCGGCCAGGCCGCCGGTGGCGCGGGTCTCGGCCTGCACCTCGCCGGTGTCGGGGACGCGGGTCGAGTCGTCGGGCGTCTGCCCGGCGCGCGTGGCGTCGTCCGACCCGCTGTCGGCCCCGGTGGCGTCGGGGCCGGAACCGGCCCGGGTGGATTCGTCGAGCCCGCTACCCGCGCGCGTGGCGTCGTCGAGCGAACCCGCCCGCGTGGATTCGTCGAGTGCGCGGGCCCGAGCGGACTCGTCCGGCCCGGACCCGGCGCGGGTGAGCTCGCCGAAGAAGTCCTCGGCGCGCGTGGACTCCCCGAAGGGGTCCCCGGCCGCCCGGGTCGCGTCACCGAACAGTTCGCTCAGCGGAATCGAATCGCCCGGGGATTTCCCGGGCCGGGTGCGCACGCCGGGCGGCACGCCGCGCCGGGTGGCTTCGCCCTCGTCATCCGGTGCGGAGCCGAGTTGGGTGGCTTCACCGTCGTCGCCCGGCGCGGGGCCCAGTTGGGTCGCCTCGCCCTCATCACCGGGCGCGGGACCGCGTCGAGTTGCCTCGCCCTCGTCGCCGGGCGCGGGACCGAGTTGCGTCGCTTCGCCCTCGTCATCCGGCGTGGGGCCGAGCTGGGTCGCTTCACCCTCATCACCGGGCACGGGACCCAGCTGGGTCGCTTCGCCGTCGTCGTCCACCGGGCCCAGGCGCGTCGACTCGCCGAGTCCGGCCGTGCTGAACCGCCGCGGCGGGGTCCCGACACGAGTGGACTCACCGTCACCGAGTGACTCCGGCGCGTCCCGCGTGGCCGCGTCCAGCCCCGGCGCCCGGGTGCTCTGGTCCACGTCATCGGCGATGAGCAGTTCCCGCAGCTCCACGGCCTGATCCGGGTACTCGCGCAGACAGTCGCGGGGGTCGACGCGCTCACCGCTGTGCCGGCGGATCACGAACTCCTCGTACACCAGCCCGGGCGGCAGATCCCGGGCGCTGAGCTCGGGGAATTCGGCGCAGTACTCGGTCAGGCGCTTACGGAGCGAGCCGGGCGCCAGATGCGGCGCGGCGCGGCGCAGCCAGCGGTGGCGCATATCGACGCGGATCAGCTCGAGCAGGGCGTCCCGGCGCAGTGTGCTGGCGTCGGGCAGGTAGTCGGAGATGCTCGGCGGATCGGCCCCGGCACCGGAACCCCAGGCCGCGGTGAAGGCCGCGACCGCGCTGAATTCCGTTCCCGCCGAGTGCGGGCCGCGGTGGCGCTCGGAACCTGAAGCCATGTCCGCACCTATCTGGCTCGGCGCGGACATCGCCGGACGGCGTCCGCACTGTCGAACTCTTGCTGTCGCGGATAATTTCCCGCCACACCCGACACCATCATCCCCGAGCAATTGCGGGAAATGATAACTTGCGCCTGCACAGCGGATCACCCGATTTCGACTCGAAACGACGGGGGAACACCAGCATGTACGACGAGGGCACCGCGCTAGCGGACCGCACGGCGGTGAACGGGGTACTGATGAATATGGACGACTCCACCGGCGCGAACATCGAACACGACGCACTCTCGCGCACCGAGGCCCATCCGGCGAGTCCCGCCCCCGACTCCTCCCCCTTCCTCGACCCCCTACCGCCGGTGGACGCCACCACCGCGACCGGAATCGCCGCCGCCGTGCAGCAGGGTTCGGTCACCCCCGAGCAGATGGTGCGCGACGCCCTCGACCGCATTCACGCCCGAGATCGGAAAGTCAACGCGTTCAGCGTGATTCGCACCGACGCCGCCCTGGCCGAGGCCCGGGCGCTCGCCGATCGGCCGGATCTGGACATGCTGCCGCTGGCCGGGGTGCCGGTGGTCGTGAAGAACAACGTCGACGTCGCGGGCGAGGTCACCCGCGCCGGTTCGCTGGCGGGCGACGGCCTGCCCGCCGCGACGGATCACCCGGTCGTGCGGCGTTTGCGCGCGGCGGGCGCGGTGGTCGTCGGGCTCACCAGCGTGCCCGAACTCGGGCTGTGGGGCGTCACCGATTCGACCGAAGGCATCACGCGCAGCCCCTGGAACCAGCGGTTCAGCGCGGGCGGCTCCTCCGGCGGCTCCGGAGCGGCGGTGGGGTCGGGCATGGTGACCCTCGGGCACGGCAACGACGGGCTCGGTTCGGTGCGCATTCCGGCGGCCTGCTGCGGCGTGGTCGGGCTCAAGCCCGGGCGCGGTCTGGTGCCCGCCGAGGTCGGGGTGGATTCCTGGGGCGGGATGACCGAAAACGGCGTGCTGGCAACGACTGTCGCCGATGCCGCGCTCATGCTGTCGGTCCTCGCGGATCGCGCGGCGCTGGCCGACCTGGAGTCGCCGCCGGCCCTGCGCATCGGACTGGCCACCGCGCCGCCGCTGCCCCTGGGCCGGGTGGACCGCGCCTGGACCACCGCGGCCGATCGCGCCGCCGCGGCCGCCGCGCGCGCCGGGCACACGATCGGGGTGTCCGAACTCCCCTATCAGGGCGCGACTTTCGCGCTCATGCTGCGCTGGGTGGCCAACGCCGCCCGCGAGGCCGCGACCGTCCCCTACCCGGAGATGCTGCAGCCGCGCACCCGCACCCACGTCGCCCTGGGCGCGCTGGCGCTGCGCAGCGGCCTGGTGCGCGCCGCGCAGGTCGATCGCATCGAGGCCCGCCTGCTCGACTGGTTCGAGCGCTACGACGTGGTCATCACCCCCACGCTGGCCACCTCGCCGCCCCGCGCGGGCCGCTGGCACCGCCGTCCGTGGCTCGCCAATGTGGTTGCGAACGTGAGCTATTCCCCGTTCACGCCGCTGTGGAACCTGGTCGGCTGGCCCGCCATCTCGGTACCCACCGGCGTGCATCCGCGCACCGGCATGCCGCTGGCCGCCCAGCTCGCGGGCCCGCCCGGTAGCGAGTCGACCCTGCTGCGCCTGGCCGCGCAGATAGAGTCCATCCTCCCCTGGCGCCGCACCCACCCCTGAGAGACACGAAAAGGGCAGTCCCCCGAGGGGACTGCCCTTTTCGCATGCCGAACGGCGGTGGCATCGCCTCCGACCCGAGGCCACAACCGTTGCGAGCGAGCACTGCTCACGCGAGGCGGATGACCCACCGGGAACGGGCTACCGACGTCGCGACCGCGAGCGGCCGACGCACCCGTGCCCCGCGAGAATCCCGGAGCGGTGGTACTAGCCCTGGGTGGCGGGGACGCGCACCGCGAAACCGCCGTCGAGCACGCGGGCCGCGAACTCGAGGATGGTCGGGCGGTCGTCGTCCGCGCGCCAGGCGACGGCGAGTTCGCACGGAGCCAGTCCGGAGACGGGACGCGCGGTCAGGCCGGGCCAGCGGTACATCGGGACGTTGTTCTCGGCGAGCAGGCAGACACCCAGTCCGAGGGAGACCGCCTCCAGGCGCTCCTCCGCGGTGGCCGCTTCCGCGCCGATCTTGGCCTGGCGGCCGTTGCGGGCGTCGGCGCCGAGCCAGAAGTCGCGGGCCGCACCGGCTTCGGCGGGCATGGCGATGAAGGGCTCGTCCACCAGATCCGCGAACTCGATGGTCTCCTGACCCGCGAGCGCGTGGTTCTCCGGCAGCAGCACCCAGCGCGGTTCGGTGCGCAGCACCTGCCAGCGGTAGCGGCCGGTGTCGGGCACGGGCAGCCACATGAGCGCCAGATCGGCCTGGCGCCCGGCCAGCCCGCTGGACGGGTCGGTCCAGGACGCGGAGTGCAGGGCGAGCCGGTGGCCGCTGGCGCTCTCCAGGTCGGTGATCAGGCCGCGCCCGATGGACGACTGGATGCCGACGCGCAGCACCTCACCCGCCTCCTGCAGTGCGACGTTGGTGACTTCCCACAGCTCCAGGATGCGGCGTGCGCCTTCCAGGAGTTCCTTGCCCGCGACAGTGAGTGCGACGCTGCGCTGGTTGCGGTCGAACAGGACCACGTCGAGCTGGCGTTCGAGCTGCCGAATCTGCCGGGACAGGGTCGGCTGTGCGATGTGCAGCCGCTGGGCGGCGTTGGTGAAGTGCAGTTCCTCAGCGACGGCGACGAAATACCGCAGGTCGCGCAAATGCGGGTCCATAGCCCCTTGCTATCAGAATCGGTCTTGAATTACCAGCCGTATCTGGTTCGAAAGTCGGAAATCGACTCAGAAAACAGCCATCAGGTTTGTTACAGAGAGCATAGGGCCAGGCCGTAACATTCCGGTAACCGGTAGGGCGAATTCCTGGCCATTCACGCCCGTGGCGGAGGCGGGATGTCATGCGGGCATGTGACCAGCAGTAACACACAGCACGCTACACACCCGCGCCGACCGGCGCGACTCGAGCGCCGCCACCCAGCAACGCCGCCCGGCCAACCGGATCACAGCCGCCGGCCGTCGAACGTGAGTTTCATCACAGGAAGGGCGAAACGCCCATCGGATGACACGCCGCACACCCGGAGACAGCCGAGCCGCCAACCGGAATCGGTCGGCGGCTCGATCGGGAACCGGGCCCGGCGGGGCGTTCGCCCCCGGCCTCAGCCCCCGTAGACGTTCGGGTGCAGGGTGCCGATGTACGGCAGATCGCGGTAGCGCTCGGCGTAGTCGAGGCCGTAGCCCACCACGAACTCGTTCGGGATGTCGAAGCCGACGGCCATGACGTCCACCTGGGTGCGCAGCGCGTCCGGCTTGCGCAGCAGGGTCACCACCTCGAGCGAGGCGGGATTGCGGCTGGACAGGTTGCGCAGCAGCCACGACAGGGTCAGGCCGGAGTCGATGATGTCCTCGACGATCAGCACGTTACGGCCCGCGATGTCCTTGTCGAGGTCCTTCATGATCCGCACGACGCCCGACGACGAGGTCGAGGAACCGTACGAGGAGACCGCCATGAACTCCATCTGGGTGGGCACGGTGAGCTTCTTCGCCAGATCGGTCATGAAGAAGATCGCGCCCTTGAGCACGCCCACCAGCAGCAGATCGCCCTCGGGCGCGTCGGCCGGATAACGTTTGGCTACCAGAGCCGCGAGCTCGTCGACCTTCGCCGCGATCTCGTCCTCGCTGATCAGCACCGACGCGATGTCGTCCCCGTACACGTCCGCTGGTATCCCTTCACTGATGGTGTCGACCGGCATCGGTGTCGACGCGGTCCCAGCCAAGTATGAGCGTGCCATGTTCACGCGCGGCAACCAACCTCGTCCCACTCGGTGAACCCCCGAGCGCGACCCCGCCCTGCCCCCGCCATCGCGTCACGAGCGCCTCCACCGCACGTAAAGTGGTGTCCGTCAATGATTTTGCGCCGCCCTCGAGCAACCAGGCACGAATGGCGCGGCGGCGAATCGCGGCCGGCGCAGTGGCGAGCGTCTCGATCTCGAGTCCACGCCCATTACGAGACGCAGCCAGCAAACTTTCAGCGAGCGCGTCCAGTGCCTCGCCGTCCTCCCGCAGCTGCGCCGCCGTCCGGGCCAGCGCCGGGGCCACGCCCCCCTGCAGCACCTCCTCCAGCAGCGGCAGCACCTCGGTCCGCAGCCGCACCCGGGTGAACTCCGGCGCGAGATTGTGCGGGTCCTCCCACGGCGTCAGCCCGGCGTCCGCGCACAGCTGCCGCGTCACCGCCCGCCGCACCCCCAGCAGCGGCCGCCCCCACGGCTCGTCGAACTCGGCCATGCCCCGGATGGACCGCCCGCCCGACCCGCGCGCCAGCCCGAGCAACACCGACTCGGCCTGATCGTCGAGGGTGTGCCCGAGCAACACCGGCAGCCCGCCCCGCGCCCGATCCAGCGCCTCGTAACGCGCCCGCCGCGCCGCCGCCTCCGGCCCGCCCGCCCGCCCGACCTCGACCCGCAGCACCCGCGCCGATCGGCATCCCAGCCCCAGCGCCGCCGCCGCCGCGTCCCCGGCGACGTCCCCCGACCCCTCCTGCAATCCGTGATCGACGACGAGCGCGTCCACCGCCTCGGCCTCGACCACCGCGGCGGCGGTCAACGCCAGCGAGTCCGCACCCCCGGACAACCCGACGGCCACCACCCCACCCGGTGGCAGGTACCGCCCGAGCCACTCCCGCACCGCGTGCCGCATCACCAACGCGGCTCGCGTCTCGGGCAGTCGGGGACGGTCACTCACCACCAGATCGTCGCACGGAGTCCCCGCTATCCCAGGACTCGGGACACCCAGAGCTGGGGCTCGCCGATTTCGGCTGTGCGGGGCAGGGTTTCGGCGTTCGTCCAGATGGTGTTGAAGCGGTCCATGCCGACGGTGTTCACCACCTCGTCCACGAAGGCCTTGCCGCGCACGTACTGCGCGACCTTGGCGTCCATGCCGAGCAGCGCCCGCAGCAGGCGCTGCAGCGGGTTGCCGGGCCGGCGGCGGCGCTGATCGAACGCCGAGCGGATCCGGGCCACCGACGGCACCACGGCCGGGCCGACGGCGTCCATCACGTGGTCGGCGTGGCCTTCGAGCAGGGTGCCGAGCATGAGTAGGCGATCGAGGGCCTCGCGCTGCGGTTCGGCCTGGGTGGCGCGCAGCAGCCCGACGACGCCGCCCGCCGGGTCCGGCTCGCCGCGGCGGCGCTCCTTGACCGCCTCCAGCAGCCGCCCGAGCATGTCCTGCAGCGGCTCGTCACCCGCCTCGCCGAGCAGTTCCACGTTGCGCTGCATGTACTCCGCCAGCCACGGCGCGGAGGAGAACTGCACCCGGTGCGTCACCTCGTGCAGGCAGACCCAGAGCCGAAAGTCGCTGGGCGGCACCCCGAGTGCGCGCTCGACCGCCATGATGTTCGGCGCGACCAGCAGCAGCGTCCCGTCCGGGCCGCTGAACGGGTCGTACTGCCCCAGGATCGCGGTGGACAGGAAGGCCAGCATGGCCCCGGCCTGCACGCCGCCGGGCTTGCCCGCGAACCGGCCCTGTTCGGCCGGATCGACCCCGGTGCCGGTGAGCTGGGCCATGGAATCGGCGGCGGCGGTGATCCAGCCCGGCCGGTCCACCACCCGCGCCGCCGGAATCGCGCCGTCGTCGATGAGCCCGCTCACCTCGCGCACCGGGCCCTCGGCCCGGATCGAGGCGGCCGACAACTCGGCCACCGCCTGCTCGGCGGCGTGCCGGGTGGTGCGCGGACCCGCGGGCACCAGCGCGGCGCCGGTGCGGGCGGCCAGCGTCCAGTCCACGGCGCCGGTCAGCGCCGAACGGGACCTGGAACCGGTCTCGACCAGCACGCCGTCACGGTGAGCACCGGCGGCCGAATTGTCGTGGGATTCGGTCATATTCATCCACCCGTCAGGAGCAGCCACAATTGCGCAGGACCGCGGCGAAGGCATCCAACGCCGGACGGCTCGCACCGGGGAGCCGCTGGTTCGACATCAGCGCGAAGGTGAGTACGCGCCCGTCGTTGTCGAGCACATACCCCACCAACGAGCTTGCCACGTCCAGAGTTCCGGTCTTGGCGCGAACCCAGCCCGCCGCCGCGCGATTACGCTCCGTGTAGCGCTCGGCGAGGGTCCCGGTGGCGCCCGCGACCGGCAGATAGTCCAGCAGCGCGGCGAGCGGATCCGCGGCGCCCGCGTCCGGGCCCGAAGTGGCCTGCGCACCAGCGTTGTACGGCAGCGCCGCGACCGCGACCAGGCGATCGAGCAGGCGCGGCGGGATCAGATCGTCGACCGAGAGCCCGCTGGTGTCGTGCAGCGTCAGTCCGGCGGTGTCGAAACCGGCCGCGCGCAGCGTGGTGCCCATGGCGGTGACGGTGCCGTCGAAGGACAGTTCCGCGCCGGTGGCCGCCGCGATCTCCCGGCCGATGGTCTCGGCCAGTACGTCGTCGGAATGAACCATCATGTCGCGCAGGCGATCCCGCAGCGGCGCGGAATGCACGGCGGCGACCTCCACCGCGCCCGGGGAGGCGTTCCCGATCCGCGTCTTCCCCGGATCGACGCCCAGCTCCTGCGCCAGCCGCCGCCCGGCGTCGAGCGCCGGGGTGGTGGTGCGCGGGGAGTACTCGATCAGGGGATCGAGCCGGCCGCCGTCGATCATCACCGATTCGATCGGCGCGATGGATCCGCCGCCGATATCGACCGGATCCCAACCCTTGGCCATGGTCGGGCCCGCGTACGCGGAGGTGTCGACGACGATGGTGTCGAACTTGCGGCCGGTCTTGCGAATCTGCTGCACCAGATCCGCGAGCCGGGGCCCGTTCTCGTAGTAGCCCTTACCGTCCGGCTGCGCGGTGAGCGTGGGATCGCCGCCGCCGACCAGCACCAGCTCGTTGCCCGCGGTCCCGGCCATCACGCGCGTGGTCACCCGGTGATCGGGCGGCAGGGCCAGCAGCGCGGCGGCGCTCAACAGCACCTTCGCGTTGGACGCCGGAATCATGGGTTTGTCGGGATCCATTGTCCAGAGCACGTTTCCGGTCTCGGCGTCGGTCACCGAAGCCGCGAAGACACCCAGATCCGGCGTGGTCGCCACCTGCGCCAGCGCGGCCGACAGCCCGGCGGCCGTCGGCGCGGGCGCGGTCGCCGGCGCGGGACTCAGCTGCTGCAGCGCGCGCACCGGCGAGGGCGGCGCGGCGATCGTCAAGCCGCCGTGCCGGAACTCCTCGGTCCACGGCTGCACCGTCAGCACCACCGCCGTACCGGCCGCCAGCACCACGACCAGCACCGATGAGACCACGATCCAGGTTTTACGACGCCGCTTGGCTTCCAGCCCACCCATGTTCTGCTTGTTCCGAGCCACCTGCCGCCGTCTCCCTGATGTCTGCCTCGGGCGTCGAATAAGCCTCGGGCGTCCCTGCCGAACCCACGCACCCGGGTCCCACACTATCCTCGTTGCGCAGTCGTTCCCCCGAACGAGCTGGCGAGTCGGCAGCCCTACCGCCCACCGAAAAAGGAGATGACGTGGAGTTCGACGTCACCATCGAGATCCCCCGGGGTCAGCGCAACAAATACGAGGTTGATCACGAGACCGGACGCGTGCGGCTGGACCGCTACCTGTACACCCCCATGATGTACCCGGCCGACTACGGCTACATCGAGAACACGCTCGGCGGCGACGGCGACCCCCTCGACTGCATGGTGCTGCTGCCCGAGCCGGTCTTCCCGGGCGTGATCGTGGAGGCCCGCCCCGTCGGCGTGCTCATCATGAGCGACGAGGCCGGCACCGACGAGAAGCTCGTCGCGGTGCCCGCCGGCGACAAGCGCTGGAACCACATCCAGGACGTCGAGGACATCCCGGAGTTCCAGCGCAAGGAGATCTCGCACTTCTTCGAGCGCTACAAGGACCTCGAGCCCGGCAAGTGGGTCAAGGTCGAGGGCTGGGAAGGCCGCGAGAAGGCCGAGAAGCTCGTCACCGAGGCGTACGCGCGCCTGCAGGAGCAGGGCCACTGAGCTCGCGCTGACACGACGAAGGGTGGCACGGAATTCCGTGCCACCCTTTCGTTTTCACGGCTTCGCGAAAAGCTACTTCCCCTGGAAGCGCGGCGCCCGCTTCTCGAACACGGCCTGGATCGCCTCGGTCAGATCCTCCGAGGGCAGGAAGGCCGAGTTCCACGCCGACACGTAGCGCAGGCCGTCCGCGACCTTGCCCGCCTTGGGCTGATCGAGCACGTCCTTGATGCCCTGCACCACCAGCGGCGGGTTGTCCGCGATCTCCCGCGCCATGGCGTGCGCCGCCGCCAGCACCGCGTCCTGATCCTCGAAGACGTCGTTGACCAGGCCGATCTTCTCCGCCCGCGCCGCGTCGATGTCCTTGGCGGTGTACGCGAGCTCGCGCAGGTGGCCTTCGCCGATGATGCCCGGCAGCCGGTGCAGCGAACCGATGTCCGCCACGATCGCGACCTTGGCCTCGCGCAGACTGAACTTGGCGTCCGCGCTGGCCAGGCGGATGTCGGCGGCCGCGATCAGATCGAGCCCGCCGCCGATGCACCAGCCCTGCACGGCCGCGATCACCGGCTTGACGCAGTTCGCCACCGCGGTGACCGAATCCTGCATGGACCGCACCTGCTTGAGGAAGTCGGTGCGCGGCCCCGCCAGCGCGCCGCCCAGCAGCGGCCCGAAGACCGGCGCCATGGCGGGCAGGTCCAGCCCGTAGGAGAAATGCTTACCCGAACCGGCGAGCACGATGGCCCGCACCTCGGGGTCGGCGTCGAGTTCGCCGAAGATGAGCGGCAGCTCACGCCAGAAGTCCGGGCCCATGGCATTACCCTTGCCGGGGCCGGTCAGCGTCACCGTCGCGACGTGGTCCTTGCTCTCGACCTCGAAAGCCTTCCAATCGGTCATCGGTCCAGCGTATCGGGGGTGCGGAAGGTCCGGGCGGGCGGTGTAAATCCTGTGCTAAATCTGATGCGGCGCACTGGTTTCCGATCACCTGCCGGACAGACCATTATTCGGCCCCCCGAACCGCGCTCACCGTGATGGAGGTCCTGATGCTGATGCATCACGGGCTCGGCCTCGACCACTTCAATTCCCTCCCCCGCCGCCGTGCCATCCACGCCCTCTACGAATGCTGCTGCAGCGTCACCTGGGCCGAGAAGATCGCCGACGGCCGGCCCTACCCGGGCTACGACGCCCTCTTCACCGCCGCCGACGCGGAACTGCACGCCCTGTCCCCCGCCGGCCTGGCCGAAGCGTTCGATTCCTGTGCGCACGAATCCGTTTCGGACCGGACGGTCGCCGAGCTGGCACGCATCACCCGCGCTCGGCTCACGCGCATGCTCGGGCCGGAAGCGGGATATCCCGAATACTGAACCCCGGCACATCCACCGCAATCGCTCTACCCTTGTCCCATGCGCAGGTCCTTACCACCGGTCGCTGCCAGAGTCTCCGACACACTCATCGCCCGCGGGCACCACGGGGTGATCCTCACCCAGCCCCGTCCCGCACACACCGCGCAGGACGCCGCCCAGGCGCTGGGGGTCGCACTGGGAGCGATCACCAAATCCCTGGTTTTCCTGCTGGACGACGATCCGGTGCTGCTCCTGGTCTCGGGCGCGCACCAGGTGAATCTGGAGTCCACCGGGCGAAGATTGGAGGGGACGCTCTGCCGCGCACCCGTCACCATGGTCCGGCAGCTGACCGGGCAACCGGCCGGTGGCGTCGCGCCGGTCGGGCATCCGCTCAATCTGCCGACCTTCATCGACACCGCGCTGGCGGCGCACGGGGAGCTGTGGGCAGCCGGCGGGCATCCGAACACGGTCTTCCGCACCACCTTCGGCGAACTCGTGCGCATCACCGCCGGGCTGGCCATCGACGTGGACTGACCGCGATCACCGCATCGTGCATTCGGGACAAACCGAACGACTCAATTTCGGACCGTGCGGAATATCCGGCGGCTCGACAACGTAGGTTCGGAAGGTGACCGATTCTCCGACGCCCGGCGCCGAGCTCCACGTGCCCGACGACCTGAGCGGCATCACCGCCCAGCAGTATCGCGCCGCCATGCGGCACTACCCCGCGGGCGTCACCATCGTCACCCTGAACTCCGACGGCGGGCCGGTCGGCTTCACCGCGACCTCGTTCGCCTCGCTCTCAGCCCAGCCGCCACTCATCTCGTTCAACATCGCGGCCACCTCGTCGAGCATCGCCGCCATGACCAAGGCCGAATCGTTCGTCGTGCACTTCCTCGGCGAGCACCAGAAGCACCTCGCGCAGCGCTTCAGCCGGACCGCGGAGGAACGCTTCACCGACCGGTCGCTGTGGACGACGCTCGAGACGAGCGAACCGGTGCTGCACGGCACCCCGATCTGGGTGCGCGCCACCGTGCACCAGCTCATTCCGATCGGGGACCACACCCTCGTCATCGGATTGGTGACGCGGGTGCACGACAACACCGAGGACGCACCCGCGGTCGGGCCGCTGGTGTATTACGACGGCGCGTATCACCGCGCGGAGATCGCGGACTGATTCGCAGCGCGGAGGGTCAGGTCGCCGACGCCGCGGTGCCCACGCCCAGCGCCGCGAGAATCCCCGCGCTCAACTGCTCCAGCCGATCTCGCACCCGCGGCCGGCGCAACAGCTCCACCGCCCGCGCGGCCACCATCGCCAGCAGCACCATCTCGATCGCGGCGATGACGGATTCGATCGCGCCGAGCGCCAGGGTGTTCGCGAAGGTCACCTCGGTGAGGAACTGCGGCAGCACGGCGAGATAGAAAAGCCCGACCTTCGGGTTCAGCACGCAGGACAGCAAACCGGCGGCGAACGCCGAGCGAACCGAGGCCGCGCGCCCCTGCGGCGCAGCGCCCGTGAGCTCCGACTCCGCCTCCCGCCGGGCCCGCCGATGCGCGAGCAGCGCCCGAACCCCGAGGTACACCAGGTAGATTCCGCCGATCACCTTGAGCACGCGATAGGCGGTGGCGGACTGCTCCAGCAGCGCCGCGACACCCGCCGCGACCACCAGCGCCCAGACGATGCCACCCGCCGCCGACCCCGCGGCCGCCGCGATCGCCGGACGCGGACCGGCCATGGCGTAGCGCAGCACCAGGAAGGTGTCGGGACCGGGAGTCAGGGCCAGCAGCACGCACAGCCCGATGAAGCTCAGCAGCAGAGCGGGATTCACTCACCCATGGCAGCGCATCACCGAGGTGGATGCAAGGGAATACCGCCATGGGTGAGCGGGAAGACCGCCGCCCGCCCTGATGAAACGGGTCAACGGCCTTCCGGGCGTCCGGAATTCAGATTCGCGCGCCGAACTCCGTGCCCAGTTCGCGGAACACGTCGGTGTTCAGGGAGAAGGCGAGGCGGGCCTCGTCCAGGACGCGCTCGACCTCGCCTGCGGCCAGCGGCAGCGCGTCCAGATTCGCCCGGTACTCGCGCTTGAACGCGGCCGGATTGGCGATCTCGTCGAAGACGTAGAACCGCACACCGTCGCCCTTCTTCGGCAGGTTCCACAGCTTCTCGGCGGTGCCACGAATGACCTGGCCGCCCGAGAGATCGCCCAGGTAGCGGGTGTAGTGGTGCACCACGTAGCCGGCGGGCCAGGTCTGCGCGCATTCGCGCACCCGGGCCGCGTAGGCGGCGGTGGCGGGCAGCGCGGTCAGCTCGTCACGCCAGTTCGGTCCACCGAGGTGGGCCAGATCGGTCTCCAGCGCGGCCAGGCGCGCCAGCTCCGGGCGGATGAACGGGCCCGCGGCGGGGTCCGAAGCCAGTGCGGCCGTGTCCTTTTCGAGTGCCTCGTAGACGAACCACAGCTGCGAGGTGTAGCGGTAGAACGCCTCCACGCCCAGCTGACCCGTGAGCAGGTCGCGCATGAACGTGGAATGCTCCGCCTCGGCGTGCTGCTGCTCGGTCGCGGTGCGGATGAGCGTCGAGAACGGTGTGCTGGTCTCCAACATGATCGAGCATCCTCGCTTCAACTCCCAGGGCGCACTACTTTGGCTACCCTAACTTCAAAATCGACTGTACGGGTCAGCAACGTTCTCGCGATTCGACCTTTCCGCCCCAGCCCATCCAACTTTCGGATGATTTTCCGGAAGGGGTTGACAATGCCGCCGATCGTCTGCAAGCCTTCTCAATCAGGTCATGAGTACCAGCGCAAAGCCCTGGCTAGCTGGTCGGCAACCCTCCTCCGCGGTGGGGTGCTCCAGGTGACGACCGGGCCGCCGCCCGACCGGGCGCGGCAAGCGCGGACTCTCGATCATTCTTTTCTCCGATCGCGCGTCCCTTGCCCCGATGGGATTTCGTGATGACTGCTTTCGCCGACCGCAGCTGTGCCCCCCTCGCCACCGTCTCCGGTTGCGACCTGCGCGTACCCCTCGTCCAGGGTGGCGAGATCGACTACGCCAACTTCGACTACGCCGCCAGCGCACCGGCGCTGGCGCAGGTCACGGACCGGGTCGCGGCACTGCTGCCGTACTACGCCAGCGTGCACCGCGGCGCGGGCTACGCCTCGCGCGTGTCCACCGACTGCTACGAGGCCGCGCGCGGTTCGGTCGCCCGCTTCCTGAACGCCGCCGACGACCAGGTCACGGTGTTCACCCGCAACACCACCGACGCGCTGAACCTGCTCGCGGCCTGCGTGCCCGGGGACACCGTCGTGCTGGACGTGGAACACCACGCCAACTTCCTGCCGTGGACCCGGCACGGCCGCCGGGTGGTGCCGGTCGCGGACACCATCGAGGAGACCGTTCAGCGCGTGGTCGCCGAACTCTGCGCCAAACCCGCCGCGCTGCTGGCGATCACGGGCGCGTCCAACGTGACCGGCGAGCTGCTCCCGCTGGAGCGGCTGGCGTGGATCGCGCACCAGTGCGGGACCCGCATCCTGGTCGACGCCGCGCAGCTCGCCCCGCACCGGCGAATCGATCTGCGCGCCACGGGCATCGACTACCTGGCCTTCTCCGGGCACAAGGCGTACGCGCCCTTCGGCGCGGGCGTGCTGGTCGGCCGCCGCGACTGGCTCGACGCGGCCGAGCCCTACCTGGCCGGCGGCGGCGCCGTGCGCTCGGTGACCCCGGACCGCGTGGAATGGGCGCCCGCCCCGCAGCGCCACGAGGCCGGGTCGCCGAACGTCCTGGGCGTGGCGGCGCTCGCCGCGGCCTGCGACACCCTCGCCGGACTCGACGAGACCGAGGTGCTCGAGCACGAGCGGTACCTCACGCAGCGGCTGCGCTACGGATTGACAACCGTTCCCGGCGTGCACTTCCTGCGGGTGTGGCGGGACAGCACCGACGCGGTCGGCATCGTCGCGTTCACCGTGGACGGTTTCGAACCCGGGCAGGTCGCGGCGTATCTGTCGGCCGAGCACGGCATCGGGGTGCGTGACGGGCGCTTCTGCGCGCATCCGCTGCTCGCCCGCCTCGGTGTGGACGCGGCGCTGCGGGCCAGCATCGGACTGGGCACCACCGCCGCGGATGTGGATCGCCTCGTGGACGCGATATCCACACTCGTCCACAAGGGTCCGGGCTGGGACTACGCCAAAACTGACGGCCATTGGAACCTCTCTCCCGAAACCCGCCCGTTCGCCGCCACCGACGCGGGTGCGGCCCCCTGCGGGTTCTGACGTCCCGGCGTTCGCGGTCGCATCGAATAGGATTCGATGCGACCGCGGTACCGCACGTGAGACACGGCCACCGGGAACAGGACCCGATCGAGATCGCGGGTGCTCCGCGCGCCGATCCGCCAGCGATCGCGCTACGGCACCAGGTATCGCGCCGCGAGCTCCTCCACCACCGGGTCGTCGTCGCCCACGGCGTTCAGCAGATCGAGATCGTCCTGCACGGACAGCTGCCGGCCGTCCTCCTGCTCGATGTCGGGCGGCCCGTCCTCCGCCAACTGCCGGATCAGCTTGGCCCGCACCCGCTCTCGCAATGAATCGCTCATAGCGAGAGCATGCCCCGGCCGTCGGCTCTCATTCCCCCGGCACGCCGCCGGGGTGCGGTACTCGATGCCCGCCTCGGGCGGAACTCGATGCCAACTGGAATACGGTGCAACGCCGAGTTATCCACAGCTGTGCACAACCTGCCGACCGGCACTGAGCGCACGAAATGCCCGATAGCTCCCGTTCAGGAGGCGATGCGCCGGCGAATCATCCACAGGTGCACGGTCCGCCACGCGGACCACGACCCGTCACACCGGAGCGAGCCACGTCCCCCACGGGGTGTTGCGCAGCACGGTGAAAGCGAAGAGCAGCACGAGGACTACCCACAGCGCGGAGCGCGGCAGCACCTTGGGTAGTCGGGGCCTCGGGTTGCCACGCCAAGCGCGAACCAGCCACGCACTCCAGAAGACGAGGAACCCCAGTAGCAGCGGGACGATCAGCACGTTGCTCTGAATCGCGTCGAGCACCCGGCCGTCGGTCAGATTGTGCAGCCCGCGCAGCCCGCCGCAGCCGGGGCACCAATAACCGGTGAGCTCCTGGAACGGGCACAGCCCCCACGACCCCTCCACGTGCGGGTCGCGAAAGTGCAAGGCCGCGAACCCCGCCGCCACCCCGCCGCCCACGAGCAACGGAAGACCCACACCCCACCGATTGGGGCGGGTCCTGGCTTCGAATCCGAGAGCGGTGTCCACGAGCATCAACGTTAGCGGCGCCCTCCGGGACCTGCCAGGTCACCGCCGACTTCGCACCCCCGGAGCCGGTCCGGTCAGCGCAGCGGCACGCGGGTGCTGACCGGTGCGGTGAGCGCCCCGGCGAGCATGTCCACGATTTCTCCCCAGGCATTCACATCCCCCGCGGCGATGCGCCCGGCCTCGACCGCGCGCTCGTGATCGGCGAGCAGCGCGAACAGCGCCGTCGACAGCGCGCGCAACCGCCGCACGCGCAGGCGCGGGGTCAGCTCCGGGAGCGCACCGTCCAAGCGCTGCATGATGACTCGCACCGACGTGCGCGCCTCGCTCTCCAGATTGCTCGCGTCGGTGACCGCCGGGTGGGTGTGCACCTGCTCCAGGAAGCGCGCGTAGTGATTGATCCCGTGCCGCTCCCCGAGTTCGAACATGGGGATGACCAGGGCCTCGAGCAGCTCGTGCACCCCCACCTCGGTGCCCGAACCCGCCTGTTCCGCAAGCAGTTCCAGCCGCCGCACCTCGAGGGTCCCCATCCGCAGCTCGACCACCGCTTCGATGAGCCCGTCCCGCGACCCGAAGTGATACTGGATCGCCGAGTTGTTCCGCTGCCCGGCCGCCGCGGCGATGTCGCGCAGCGGCACGCTCTGCCCGCGCTCCGCGATCAGCTGTTCCGCCGCGAGGATGATCCGCTCCCGCGCCTCGGTCACCGCCATCGCCGCACCTCCCTCATCGCCGGCCGACCGCACGCCCGGGGCACGGTTCCACCGTATGCAGAATAGCCGCCACCAGGGCGGAAAGAACTCCACCTTGACAGTTAAGCTAATGTTCTTAAAGCTTCGTGTGACCGCCATCACCGAGAGGGACCGCACCCGATGATTCTTGATTCTTTCCGACTGGACGGCCGCGTGGCCATCGTGACCGGCGCGGGCCGCGGCATCGGCGCCGCCACCGCGCTCGCCCTCGCCGAGGCCGGCGCCGATGTCGCCCTCGCCGCCCGCACCCCGGCGCAGATCGAGGAGGTGGCCGGCAAGATCCGCGCCCTGGGCCGCCGCGCGATCACCGTGCCCACCGACCTGTCGGACCTGGCGAACGTCACCGCCTTCGCCGACACGGCCGCCGCCGAACTCGGCCGCCTCGACATCGTCGTCAACAACGTCGGCGGCACGATGCCGAACACCTTCACCACCACCTCCCCCCAGTTCTTGGAAGACGCCTTCCGCTTCAACGTCTCCACCGCGCACGCCCTCACCCAGGCCGCGGTCCCGCACCTGTTGCAGACCGGCGGCGGCTCGGTGGTCTCGATCTCCTCGATGCTCGGCCGCACCGCCGGCCGCGGCTTCCTCGCCTACGGCACCGCCAAGGCCGCCCTCGCGCACTGGACTCGGATGGCCGCCACCGACCTGTCCCCCCGCATCCGCGTGAACGCGATCGCCGTCGGCTCGGTCCTGACCTCGGCCCTGGACGTCGTCGCCCAGAACCCGGAGATCAAGGCCCGCATGGAGTCCGCGACCCCGCTCAAGCGCCTCGGCGAGCCCTGGGAAATCGCCGCCGCGATCGTGTTCCTGTGCTCCCCCGCCGGCGGCTACATCACCGGCAAGATCCTGGAAGTCGACGGCGGCATCGAGGCCCCCAACCTCGAACTCGGCCTCCCCGACCTGTGAACCGGAGTCCGTCATGACATATCGCGTAGTCCAATGGAGTACCGGCAACGTCGGCCGCCGCGCCCTGCGCTCGATCCTGGCCCGACCCGAGCTCGAATTGGTCGGCGTCTGGGTATCGGGCCCCGCCAAGGCGGGTAGGGACGCGGGCGAACTCGCGGGCCTGGACCGCGAAACCGGCGTCCTCGCGACCACCGACGCCGCGGCCCTCATCGCCTTGAAACCGGACTGCATAGTCCACACCGCCATGGCCGACGACCGCCTCATGGAATCGGTCGAGGACCTGAAGACCTTCCTGCGCGCGGGCATCAACGTGGTCTCCAGCAGCCCCGTCTTCCTGCAGTTCCCCTACGGCACCCTCCCCGACGAGGCCATCGCCCCCATCGTCGAAGCCGCCGAAGCGGGCAACGCCTCGCTCTGGGTCAACGGCATCGACCCCGGCTGGGCCAACGACTGGCTGCCCCTGGTGCTCTCCAGCGGCTCGGAGCGGATAGACGCCATCGTCTGCTCGGAGATCATGGACTACTCCACCTACGACAACCCCAAGGTCGTCTTCGACATCATGGGCTTCGGCAGCGCGCTGGACGACCTGCCCCTGCTCCTGCAACCCGGCGTCCTCACCCTCGCCTGGGGCAGCGTCATCCGCCAGCTGGCCAACGCCCTCGATGTCGAAATAGACACCGTGACACAGCATTTCGAACGCCTCCCCGCCACCGAACCGATCAAGGTCGGCGACCGTGTCATCGAACCCGGCACGGCCGCAGCCTTGCGCTTCCAATTGCACGGCGTGCGCGGCGACCGCACCCTCCTGACCCTCGAACACGTCACCCGCCTGCACCCCGACCTCGCCCCCGACTGGCCCCAACCGGCCGGAAAGGGTTGCTACCGAGTGGAAATCAAGGGCGAACCCGACTACACCCTGGACCTGCAGCTCTACAGCAACGGCGACCACGCCGAAGCGGGCGTGGTCGGCACGGCGGCCCGCCTGGTCAGCGCGGTCCCCGCGGTGGTCACGGCCCGCCCCGGCCTCCTGACCGCCACCGACCTCCCCCTGACGACCGGCCGCGGCCTGTTCTCCTGACCGGTCCGCCAGATCCATCCCCACCCGTCCCCCGGGCTGTGCACAACGCCCGAAAACCCCGCCCCACCACACGAAAAGGCCCCCGATACCGAAGTATCGGGGGCCTTTCGCGGAGCCGCCTGGGGGAATCAAACCCCCTGACCTTTTCATTACGTGGGTCAGGCGACGTGCTGGAGCGGCTGGGAGACGGTGAACTCCAGACGCCAGCCACGTCGACGCAGTAGTCGACTGTCGCCGCGATTGTCGTCAGGTATCCGACGCACCTGCGCTTACAGCGCCGTGATCAACGTAAAGCCGATTCCGAGAACGACCACCCCAGCGCTACCGCCGCTTACGGCGGATTTGATGGGACTGGTCCCGTCAAGCCGAAGGCCGAAGCCGACGGCCTGGGCCACGATGACGGCAATCGCAGAAGCCAAAAGTAACGCGAGAACCTGCGCGGTGGGATTGTGGTCCAACCCCGACGTAGCCTCCGTCGTGGACGAATGGGACGCGATCACCGACCCGATGGAGCGGTTGAACTGCTCGATACCAAGAGTTATGGTCGCCATTGGCGCCTCTCCTTGCGAATTGGAATACAGGACGCACTGCGACGGCCGCCGAGGAACGTGCTCCGCCCTCTTGCCAGGGCGGAGCACGGCTCTACTGGAACAAATCCCCCGGTCAGACCGCGTAGTTGCTGATGGGGAGCGTAGACCTACAAACCCAGATTCAGCGACTGTCATGAGGTCGGCGACGGTTTTCGGCATATTTACCCTGTTACCCAGACCCGTTTCGCAGTGGCATATATCACCTACGGCTGGCGCTTTAAATGGGTGGGTAGCGGGCCGTTCATCTGAGCAGTTACGCGCCCTACTTGGCGGTATTTATAGCTGCCATGCATCAAGATGAGCTTCGTCACATACGAGTATCCTTGTGGCGTGGACCTCACCGGCGATGAACCGCCGTCTGACCCGGGGACTTCTCTTTCCCCACCTCCTCACACAGGCCTTCCTCTGCGGAGGGAAGGCGTGTCAAGGATGCCGTAGGCACCGCGAAGCGGACAGCGGCAGCTGGTCCTTGACTCGTCCTTCCGGAGCGAGACAATCGGGCCGATGAGGAGGCGGGGAGCTACCAACCGCAGGAGCTCCAACCTCGACGAGCCGGATTCCTCCAAGCATGGCCTCCGATCTCTACAAGTACGGGGGCCGCGAGGACCGGCTCGCACTTGAGTCCTTCTGAGCTTGGAAGCCTCTCATTTTGAATGGATTACGTGGGTTGGACCAGCTGTTCAACATCACGCACGCGCCGCTCCACTCGCTCGGACCCAGTATCACCGGGCACCTGCGAAAGCGTGGTGCGAGCGGCATCGAACTCGCCAGCCCGCGCATATGCCTCCGCCAGCCAGGTTCGATACAGCGCAGCCTCGCGCCGCCGCTCGGGCGGGTACCGATCCACCACCGGAGTCAGCAGGGCCTCAGCGGTGGCGGCGTCACCTAGCTCCACCGCGCAGCGCGCACGCATGACGTCGATCTCGTCTCGGTCCAGCCAGTAGGTCCAGTCCGGTTCGGTGTCTCCCGGTCGGCGACGGTCGAATTCGTCGTCCACGCGGTCGAGGGCACGACAGGCAGCGTCGGAGTCCTTTGCTTTCGCCGCCGCCCACGCAACCCGTTCCCCGAGTAGTGCCCGCACGATGGGTGGCGCGTCCGCCGATGCACCACGCAGCGCGGACCTAGCCAGCAGCCCGGCGTCGTTCGGGTCTCCGACATTGGCAACCAAGTAGGCCAGAGTCGAGAGCAGTTGCCCCGCAAGGGGTCTGTCGCCGACTTCGGTCGCGGCTGTCATCCCATCCAGGTAAACACTTTGCGCCTGGCGGTATCGCCCGGCGTCGGCATAGGCCCACCCGCCCAACTGCGACAGTTCGCCGACCACCCGCAGCAGGCGGCGGCGAACTTCCGGAGCATGCGAGGCTTCCAGCACCACGGCCCGCGCAGCATCGAGATCGCACCTGACCACCGGGTGCAGCGTCGTCCCGCTCACCACGTCGTCCAGGCGGCGCAGCTCGACCACCCGACGCTCCATCTCATCGGCGAGACTTGAACCCACTCTCCGGCCTGCGGCCATGTGCTCCGTCGGGGGTGTGTCGGATAAGAGCCATTCGTGCGCGATGCGCAGCGGGTCGCCCTGCGGCGGTATCAGGGCCTCGGGCTCGGTGCCTAAAACGTCGGCGTAGGCCTTGCGGATCTCCTCACCGACCGGCCGGAGGCCGCGCTCCACCTGACTGAGATAGGCAGCGCTCCAATGAGTTCGGCGGGCCAACTCGCGTAGCCCGATTCCCGCGGCCTCCCTTACTCGCCGAAGCTCTTGGCCGAGCATGGGCACAGCGTCCACCGCACACCCCTTCCCCGAGCGTGACGACCGTTTACACATTGCGAACACCCTGCTGACAGCCTGCAACCACCGTAAGCGCGGAGGGGTCGATTGTGCACGCATAGCGTGGATTTCAGTTCCGCAGCCAGGTCTACAGCACGTCCTATTCAACCTCGGCGGCGGTCACCACAGACCCGAAGAAGGGAGCTCATGCGATGGACGGCAACAAGTTCCGACGGATCGAGGCTGAGGTATTCGTGTACGTGAAGAAGGAGAACCTGCACGATCGAGGCAGCCCGAACTACCTACAGCACTTGGATGGCTCCTGGTCCGTCGTCGGAGCAGACGGATGGCCGATGCCGGTGGAGGAATACCTGGAACAGCTCGCGAATGTGGAAGCCGAGACCGCCATGGTCGAAGTCCTGGACCTGATCGTGATCGACGTAGAACCCACCAATGATCGCGAAATCTCTTGCAATTCAGCGGCTTTCGAACGAAAGCAACTGGGAGGATGATCGCCTACCTCGCCCAGAACGATGCCGTGCTCATCTGCGGGTGGGTGCTGGTGTTCTTGATCCCTGGCGGCGCATTACTACTGGCCATACTCTGGCCCGACGGCACTCCACCGGAACGCAGCGTGGAGAACATACTCCGACGCCTCGAGCGCGAGAGGGCTGGAGCACCGCCAACGGTCGGCCACCGCAATCAACCGACCGAAGACTGAGCCGCTGACAAGCCAACGCCCCGGACCTGAGCTAGAGGCCCGGGGCGTTGACGCTGTCCAGGGTAGCTTCGCTTCTCGGTCTCGGGGTCGTAGCCCGCTTGCTCCGCGACGCAGAAACCCTCGAACGCCAAGGAAGGCCTCGCCCGGCTTGTTCCCATAACTTCCGGCTGCGATGGCCATGGCTTCAATCATCCGGCTCGCACACCGAGGACCTCGAGCCAACGGCGGTCGGCACAGTGTCTTCGGCTCTGATCGTCCGCCTGCTGAATACAAATCAGAAGTGGATGATCCAGGCCAGCACACTGTCGGCACATTGAACCGGCAGAGGCCCTCCCCTGCTGACGGGGAAGGGCCTCTGACTTGGAGCCGCCTGGGGGAATCGAACCCCCGACCTTTTCATTACGAGTGAAGCGCTCTACCGACTGAGCTAAGGCGGCGTGCCTTCCGGCGGTGCGAGTCTATCGTCTCGGTGCCGGATCGCGAAAATCGGTGGTCACGGTCACGCGGAGCGGGCCGCTATCAGGGTCGCGACCATCGCCGCCACCGCGAAGCGGGGCTTCACGTTCGTCTCCAGGGCCTCGCGGCAATCCAGGACCGCCTCGATCGAGCGGAGCAGGCCCTCGGGGCGGACATCGCCCGCGAGCTCGCGGATCTGATCGGCCATATCCGGATGCGTCAGTGTCACACCGGATTTCGAGTCGGCGGTCGCCGCGCCGAACCGGACCGCGAGGGCATCGCGGTACAGGCCCGCGACATCGATGAGCGCGCGGTCCAGGGCATCGCGGCCGGTGCGGGTCGCGCGGGACTTCTGGCGCTTCTCCAACTCCTTGAGCACGCCGACCGAACCGCGGGTCGCCGACGCCGCGCCCTTACCGGTGCCGCCCGCGCCGAGCGCGGTCGCGAGCGCCTCGCGTTCCTGCTCGTCACGGCCGACGGTCAACTGCTTGGCCTCGTCGTCGGCCGACTTCACCAGCTCGTCGGCGGCGGTGTAGGCCACCCCGGGCCGAGCGGTCGCCGCGACCAGCGCCAGCGCCCGCTTGCGCCGGGCCCGCGCGTCCTCGTCGGTCGCCAGCCTGCGCGCCCGCGCGACATGGCCGCCGCTGATGGCCGCCGCCCAGGACGCCTGATCGGCCGGCAGCCCGTCACGCTCGTGCAGCACCCGCGCGATCGCGTCCGCCGACGGCGTCGACAGGTGCACGTGCCGGCACCGCGAACGCAGCGTCACCGAGATGTCCTCCGGATCCACCGACGGCGCGCACAGCAGGAACACCGTCCGCGCGGGCGGCTCCTCGACCACCTTGAGCAGCACGTTGCCCGCGCCCTCGGTCAGGCGATCGGCGTCCTCGACCACCACCACCTGCCACCGCCCGGTACTGGGACGGCGCGCGGCGACCTGCACGATCGACCGCATCTCCTTGGTGGTGATGCTCAAGCCCTCGGGCACGACCCGGCGCACGTCGCCGTGGGTTCCGGCCATCGTCGTGGTGCACGCGTGGCAGTTTCCGCACCCGGGCGTCTCCGGATCCGTGCACTGCAACGCCGCCGCGAAACACAGCGCCGCCTCGGATCGGCCCGACCCGGGCGGTCCGGTGAACAGCCACGAATGGGTCATGGCCGAGGCCGAGACCCCCGCGCCACCCCGCGCGGCCACCGCCGCGACCCGCAGATCTGACTCGACCGCGTCCTGCCCCACCAGCCGATCGAAGACTCCTGCCACGCCGTACACCCTACTGTCGGCCCCCGACACCCCCGCTCCCCGCCGGGCGCGGCGCGTCAGGGCATGCGCGAATACGTGGAATTCGCCCCGTCGACCGCCTCGCGGATGATGTCCGCGTGCCCGGCGTGCTGGGAGATCTCCCGCAGGATGTGCAGCAGCACCCAGCGCACCGGCAGCCGCACCGGCTCCGGGGTCCACGGCGCGATCGGCTGCGGAACGGTGTCGTCCAGGGTCGGCAGTTCGCGGATCACCTTCGCGGTGTGTTCGGCGGTCGCCTCCCACTCGGCGAGCAGTCCGGCGACCGTCTCGTCGGCACCCATCTTGTACTCGGAATCCATTGCGGCGAGATCGATTTCGGCGTTCTCGTCGCGCTCGACCAGGATCGTCGTCCAGTGCCGCTCGCAGTTGTTGATGTGGTGCAGCAGACCGCCGAGGGTGAGTTCGCTGACCGTGCTGCGCTGCCGGGCCTGCTCGTCGGTCAACCCGCGCAGGGTGATCCGAAAGAGGTCCCGCTCCTCGGCGAGAAACGCGATCAACTGCTCACGCTCGTTGTCGACGGTCATCCGCTGATCCTTCCCCTGGGTGCGTATCGGCCTACACGCTACGGCAGGACCCCGACGCACTCCACCGGGCAGATCGCCCGCCGAAGCGGGCGATCGCACTCGCGGACTACTGGGAAGCGGACGCCTTCTTGGCTGCCGCGGCCTTGGTCGTGGCACCGTCGGCGGTCTTCTTGGCGACCTTCTTCGCGGCCGCCTTCTTGACCACCTTGGTCGCGGTCGCCTTGGTCGCGGTGGCCTTGGCTGCAGTCTTGGTCGCGGCCTTCTTGGCGGGGGTCTTCTTCGCGGCGGCCTTCTTCGCCGTCTTCTTGGCCGCCTTCTTCACCGGCCCGCGCGCCCGCCGATCCGCCAGCAACTCCGAAGCCCGCGCGTCGGTGATGGACTCGACCTCGTCGCCCTTGCGCAGACTGGCGTTGGTCTCGCCGTCGGTGACGTACGGACCGAACCGGCCGTCCTTGATCACCATCGGCTTCTCCGACACCGGATCCACACCCAGCTCGCGCAGCGGCGGCGCGGTCGCGGCCTGACCGCCGCGCCGCTTGGGCTCGGCGTAGATCTTGAGCGCCTCCTCGAGGGTGACCGAGAAGATCTGATCCTCACCCGTCAGCGACCGCGAATCGGTGCCCTTCTTCAGATACGGGCCGTAGCGCCCGTTCTGCGCGGTGATCTCCTCGTTCGACGCCGGATCCACACCCACCACGCGCGGCAGCGACAGCAGCTTGAGCGCGTCCTCGAGCGTAATGCTCTCCAAATTCATGGATTTGAACAGCGAGCCGGTGCGCGGCTTGGGCGCTTCGGGCTTCTTCGCGCCCTTCTTGACCTCGACCTCTTCGGCGGGCGCGGGCAGCACCTCGGTCACGTACGGG
Organism: Nocardia sp. NPDC055321; assembly: GCF_053645575.1. NCBI lineage: Bacteria > Bacillati > Actinomycetota > Actinomycetes > Mycobacteriales > Nocardiaceae > Nocardia > Nocardia sp. NPDC055321. Next base: position 131,622 of record NZ_JBSHMS010000015.1, on the reverse strand, counting down.
CCGAAACGTCCTTCCTTGGCGACGATTTCGTGCCCGCTGGCCGGATCCACACCCAGCGAACGACCCTCCTGCGGCGTGGAGAACAGCTTCTCCGCGACCTCGTTGGTCAGCTCGTCCGGCGGCAGATCATCGGGCAGATTCGCGCGCTGCGAGATCGGATCCCCGTCCGGGTCATCGGGATTGACGATGATCCGCTCGAGATAGGGACCGAACTTGCCGACCCGGACCACGACATCGCGGCCCTCCTCGTCGGCGAAGAGCTTGATCGAGTTGACCTCGCGGGCATCGATGCCGTCGAGCCGCTCGCCGACCATCTTCTTCAGGCCGCCCTCGCGCGCGACCGAACCCTCCGCGCCGATGTCACCGCCGAAGTAGAAGCTGGACAACCAGTTTCCGCGCTGCTCGCGGCCGCCGGCGATGGCGTCGAGGTCGTCTTCCATGGCCGCGGTGAAGTCGAAGTCGACCAGCCGGCCGAAATGCGCCTCCAGCAGGCCGATCACGGCGAACGCCACCCAGGACGGCACCAGCGCGCTGCCGCGCTTGTACACGTACCCGCGATCGAGAATGGTCTTGATGATCGAGGAGTAGGTGGAAGGACGGCCGATGCCGAGCTCTTCCAGCGTCTTGATCAGCGACGCTTCGGTGAATCTCGGCGGCGGGTTGGTGGTGTGCCCGTCCGGCGCGAGCTCGACCGCGGTCACGCCCTGGCCCTCGGTCAGCACCGGCAGGCGCGACTCGGCGTCGTCGGACTGGCCGCCCGCCTCCTCGTCGACACTCTCCACGTACGCCTTGAGGAAGCCCGCGAAGGTGATGGTCCGGCCCGAGGCCGAGAACACGCACTCCTCACCGGAATTCGCGGTGCCGGTGACCCGCACGGTCAGCGTGGTGCCGCGCGCGTCCTGCATCTGCGAGGCCACGGTGCGCTGCCAGATGAGCTCGTACAGGCGGAACTCGTCGTTGTCGACGCGCGAATGCACCTGCCCCGGGGTCATGAACACATCACCGGAGGGGCGAATCGCCTCGTGTGCCTCCTGCGCGTTCTTGACCTTGCGGGTGTACTGCCGCGGCGTCGGGCTCACGTACTCCGCGCCGTACAGCTGGGTGGCCTGCGTCCGGGCGGCCTGGATCGCGGATTCCGACAGCGTCGTGGAATCGGTTCGCATGTAGGTGATGTAGCCGTTTTCGTACAGCCGCTGCGCGACCCGCATGGTGCGCTCGGAGGTGAAGCGCAGCTTGCGCGCGGCCTCCTGCTGCAACGTCGAGGTCATGAAGGGCGCGTAGGGCTTGCGGGTGTACGGCTTGGATTCGACCGAGGTGACCGCGAGGTCCACCCCGTGCAGCGACCCGGCCAGCGCCTGCGCGTACGCGGCGTCGAGCACGACCACACCGGGATTTCCGCTGGTCGCGGAGGATTTGAGCTGTCCGTCGGAACCGAAGTCGCGGCCGCTGGCCACCCGGGCGCCGTTGACGCTGACCAGGCGGGCGCCGAAGACGCGGGGGTTGCTCTCGCCCTGATCGCCGGCGTCGAGCTTGGCCGCGATGTCCCAGTACTCCGCCGAACGGAACGCCATGCGCTCACGCTCGCGCTGCACGATGACGCGGGTCGCCACCGACTGCACGCGGCCCGCCGACAACCGCGGCATGACCTTCTTCCACAGCACCGGCGAGACTTCATAGCCATAGAGCCGATCGAGGATGCGTCTGGTCTCCTGCGCGTCCACCAAATCTTGATCGAGGTCGCGCGTGTCGGCGGCCGCCGCGAGGATCGCCGGCTCGGTGATCTCGTGGAACACCATGCGCCGGACCGGCACCTTCGGCTTCAGCGTCTCGAGCAGATGCCAGGCGATGGCCTCGCCCTCACGGTCGGGGTCGGTGGCGAGGTAGAGCTCGTCGGCGTCGGCCAGCAGGCTCTTGAGCTCGGCGACCTTGGCCTTCTTATCGGGGCTCACGACGTAGATGGCCTCGAAGTCGTTGTCGACGTCGACACCGAGCCGGGCCCACTGCATGCCTTTGTATTTGGCGGGCACGTCCGCCGCACCGCGCGGCAGGTCCCGGATATGGCCCACCGAGGCTTCGACCACGTAGTCGCGGCCCAGATACGGCGCGATCTTGCGGGCCTTCGTCGGTGACTCGACGATGACGAGACGACGCAGGGGGCGGCCCTGGTCGGGCGCTGCCTTGGAGTTCGGCACTGCACCGCGGTCTCGTGTTGCCACCGGCGAACACACCTTTCCTGTAGATCCGCGCGGCGCTAGGTGTGCGCGCCGTAAGCGGCTGGGGCAAACGGCTGCGACTACTTATATCGCTGCCAGCAACGTTTATACCCTGTTCAGATGCCGCGCCTCGGTCGCAGCGACGATGTGGCCCCGGGTTGTGACCGAGTGTAATGGGTCCGGATATGGGTCGTCCCCCACCGCCGGCGGCGATGGGGGACGGAGTACCTGTGGTCTAGAGCTCTAATCAGAGCGCGCGAACACCGGTGGCCTGCGGGCCCTTGGTGCCCTGCCCGACCTCGAACTCGACCTTCTGGTTCTCCTCGAGGGTGCGGAAGCCCGACCCCTGGATCTCGGAGTAGTGGACGAAGACGTCAGCGGAGCCGTCCTCGGGCGCGATGAAGCCGAACCCCTTCTCCGCGTTGAACCACTTCACAGTTCCCTGTGCCATTCTGTTCCTTCTCTTTCCATACCGGAACGGTAGACAAGTAGGTTCGTCCACCGGGTCCGTTGAGACCGCTGTACTCTGTTCCCCCTGCAGGAAAGCCATCAGTACACCGTTCGCAACATCGATCCTGCTTGATGGTTTGGACTTTGGATCCGTTCCCTCGAACACAGAAGCTTGCGACCAGGAACCAGTGAACCATGTCTTCGCTCAATTCAACAGCCGAGTTACCCACAATTTGCAAAAAAGTTGATCTTGCGAATGCGCAGGTGAGGGGCATAATGCCCAAATCCGTACTTGAAGTAGGTTTGCTTCCTGATAACAGAGCGAGCATCCGGCAAACCGCCTGCGAGCCAAGCCGCTACTCGGTAGTGAAATGGCAGGTCGCGCCCGGCACGTACACACCTTTCGCACCCGCGGCGCCCGCCGGGACGCCCCGCGGATGAATCCGGCGGATACGGCGGACGCGACGGGCGATTACGGCGATCACAGCTACGGTCGATCGTTGCTGAATCGTGTCCTAACCGGGGCGGGTGCGGGGGACCCACGTCTCACCCATGTCGCGGAACTGCCCTCACGTGCGGCTCAGGTCACGAATTGGCCCGAATGGACATCCCCCGACGTGGTTGCCGCGGTGCGCGCCACCGGGGTCGAGGCGCCCTGGACCCACCAGGTCGAAGCCGCCGACCTGGCCTTTCAGGGCCGCAACGTGGTGGTCTCCACCGGCACCGCGTCCGGGAAGTCGCTGGCCTACCAGCTACCGGTGCTCACCGCGCTGCAGGCCGATCCGCGCGCGACAGCCCTATATATAGCGCCGACGAAAGCGCTCGGGTCCGACCAGCTGCGCATGATCAATGACCTGACCTGCGCGGATCCACTCCGGAGCATTCATGCCGCGCCCTACGACGGCGATACTCCGCTCGAGATCCGGCAGTGGGTACGGTCCAACGCCCGCTGGGTCTTCACCAATCCGGACATGCTGCATATCGGCATGCTGCGCTCACATGCACGCTGGGCTCGGCTGCTGCGGCAGCTCACCTACGTCGTGGTCGACGAATGCCACACCTACCGGGGCGTCTTCGGGTCCCACGTGGCGCTGGTGCTGCGCCGGCTGCGCCGGCTCGCCGCCCGCTACGGGGCCGATCCGGTGTTCGTGCTGTGCTCGGCGACCACCGCCGAACCCGCGGATACCGCCACGCGACTCATCGGAGCGCCCTGCGTCGCGGTCACCGAGGACGGGTCGCCGCGCGGTTCGCGGACCGTCGCGCTGTGGGAGCCGCCGCTCATCGGCGGGGGCGTGACCGGGGAAAACGGTGCGGCGGTGCGGCGTTCGGCCGGGTCGGAGGCGGCCCGGGTGATGGCCGATCTGGTGACCGAGGGCGCGCGGACGCTCACCTTCGTGCGCTCGCGGGTCGGCGCGGAGTCCATCGCCATGGACACCCGGCGAATTCTGGCGGATGTCGACGCCGAACTTCCCGGGCGTGTCGCGGCCTATCGCGCGGGGTACCTCGCCGAGGATCGGCGGGCGCTGGAAGCGGCGCTGTCCGAAGGATCCCTGCTGGGTGCGGCCACGACCAACGCCCTGGAACTGGGGGTGGACATCGCCGGGCTCGATGCCGTGGTGGTGGCCGGATACCCCGGAACCGTCGCCTCGTTCTGGCAGCAGGCCGGGCGCGCCGGACGCCGGACCCAGGGGTCGCTGGTGCTGCTCATCGCGCGGGACGATCCGCTGGACACCTACCTCGTGCATCACCCGCAGGCGCTGCTCGGACGGCCGGTCGAGGCGACCATCACCGACCCGCACAACCCGTACGTGCTCGGGCCGCACCTGCTGTGCGCGGCCCTGGAACATCCGCTCACCGACGCCGAGGTCCATCACTTCCGAGCCTGGGATCTGCTGTCCGACCTGGCCCGACAGGGTCTGATCCGACGCCGGCCCGGCACCGGCAAGGAAGGGACCGCCCGCTGGTTCACCACGGCGGAGACCCTCCCCCACGACGAGGTCGACGTGCGCGGCGGCATCGGCGCGGGCATCGCGGTGGTCGACGTGGAGACCGGGCGCATGCTCGGCACCACCGATGCCGGTCGCGCACCCGCCACGCTGCACGAAGGCGCGGTCCACCTGCACCAGGGCGAGAGTTTCGTGGTCGACGAACTGGACCTGGAGGAGGGTGTGGCACTCGTGCGCGCCGAGACCCCGGGGTGGAGTACCAGCGCCCGCGCGGTGACCACGATCGAGATCGAGGAGATCTGCGAGGAACGGGAATACGGGCCGGTCACGACCGCTTTCGCGAAGGTTTTCGTAACCCGCCAGGTGATCGGCTACCTGCGGCGGCTGCCCTCGGGCGAGGTGCTGGACATGATTCCGCTCGACCTGCCCGCGCAGACGCTGCCGACGCGGGCGGTGCTGTACACGGTGACGCCCGCGCTGCTGGCCCGGGCGGGTATCGATCCCCGGCAGGCCGGGGGCGCGCTGCACGCGGCCGAGCACGCGGCGATCGGGATGTTGCCCCTGGTCGCGACCTGCGATCGATGGGACATCGGCGGGGTGTCGACCGCCGAGCACGCCGACACCGGGCTGCCGACGATCTTCGTCTACGACGGGCATCCGGGCGGCGCGGGCTTCGCCGAACGGGGATTCGCGCGGCTGCGGGACTGGCTGGCGGCCACCCTGGCCGCCATCTCCTCCTGCGGGTGCGCGCAGGGCTGCCCGTCCTGCGTCCAGTCTCCCAAGTGCGGAAACGGCAACAATCCCCTGGACAAGGCGGGTGCGGCACGGCTGCTGACGGCGGTGCTGACCGAGCTCGGCGAAGGTGACGGTCCGGCCACCCAACCGTGATCGGACCGTCTCCGGGGCGAGGCCGGAGCATCATCAGACCGCCCGGTCGGGTACCGGGGCGCTGGCCGGTATCGGGCGGCTTCGAGAGCCCTGCGGCGTCCGCCGGCCCGATCGGAGGCCGCGGTCGAATAAAAAGGGATGTGATCCTGTTAACTGAGCGATTGCTCCGTTCGATAATGTCGATCACCCATTTACCTGTGCATTCTTTCCGATCAGACTTCCCGCGCGAATTGCAATGTGATCGGCGACCGAACTATTCGCCTACCACTTTCATCCAATATCGACATACACCGACACGCAGTGTGGTCCGCGCCATGCAATTCCTAACCAACCGCTCAGTACGAGATAGTCGCCATTGACGAGGGACTACTCGCTATCGGAGACAGGTCCGGCGCGCGCCTGCGTGCGAACCACACGGGTCCCGAGTGGGCCGAGCGCCATTCGCGCCTCGACAACCACGGTCACATCCCAGTCGACGGCCGTGCAGGACACCACCCTCGTGTTCATCCGCCGCCCGATGTCCACGGCCCGCGCGCAGGCCGCGGCGGTTCCGGCGGTCGAGTCCGCCGCCGCGGCCAGCGCCGCCAGGTCGGCCGCGGACTGTGCGTGGTGGCGACCCGCGATCGCGACCCCCACCTGCGCCGTCAACAGCGTGAACGTCAGTAGAGCGAGCAAGGACACACATGCGGCGACGGTCACACCGCCCGCGTCCGAGCGTGTCGCGGGGTGCGACTTCCCGAACGACGGGCAGGCGGGCGGCGCTTTCACTCCGGCACCTCCCCCGGTTCGCGAGCGGCCACCGCTTCGGCGCGCAGGGTGAGCGGCAGTAGTGGTGAGCGGGCGCTCACCACTACTGTCACCAGGTCGCCTTCCAGTCGGACGGTGATCTCCGCGTTCGGCGGGGCGACCCGCCGCGCGGCCGAGACGGCGCGGTCGGCGTCGCCGCGCGCGGTGAGTCGCGCGGCTTCCCGGGCGGCGTCGATACAGCGCACCTGCGCGGCGGCCGCCAGGAGCGCGCCCGCGCACAGGGCGACCACGGCGACGAGGGTGGCCAGGGCCAGCGCGGCCTCCACGGTGGCCATGCCGCGCTCCCCCGCGATCAGCCGACCGAGGTCTTCAGCGCCTTGTCGATGATCTTGGTCAGTGCGTTCACGATGCTGTCCCCGGTCACCACCCCGTACAGGACGGCCCCGAAGGCCGCCGCGGCGATCGTCCCGATGGCGTACTCGGCGGTGCTCATGCCGTCCTCGGCCGTGGCCAGGCACAGCAGGCGGTTGCGCAGCTCCCAGGCGGCGTTCCGCGTCGCAGCTCGCATGGTTGTCCCCTTCCTCGTTCCGGCGCGGCGGTTCCGCGCCGGCACAGTTGGCGTTCACAGCAGGCCCCCGCCCAGCACTCGGCCCGCCAGCCCGATCACGACCGGCACGATGCCGAGGCAGACGAAGGCCGGCAGGAAGCACAGACCCAGCGGGCCGCCGATGAGGACGCCGGCCCGTTCGGCGCGGGCGGCGGCCGCGTCCTCGGCGCCCGCGCGCCGCCGTTCGGCCAATTCGGCCACCGCCGTGGCCAATCCGGCGCCCGAGCGCGCGGACCGGCGGGCCATCCGCGCCAGCGCGGCCACCGATTCGTCCGGGCAGCCCGCAGTCGCCTGTTCCCACGCGGTCACCGGATCCGCGCCCAGCGCAAGCAGATCCGCGGCTCGGTGCAGGACCGCGCCCAGGGGTTCCGGCGTCGTGGGCGCGACCGCTCCGGCGGCGGCAGCGGCGGGCAGCCCCGCGCGCAGACAGGCGGCGAAGAGATCCAGGGCGCCCGCGATCCCGAGTGGGTCGGTGGGCGCGGAGGCCGGCGCCCCAGCGGCTCGGGGTGTCTCACCGGGCCCGCCCGCGCCGCTCATATCCGATCCCGCGGCGCTCCTGTCGGTCCGGATCCGCAAGGCGCGCAATCGCTGTGCGGGCACCAGATGCCCCGGTACGGCCAGCAGCGCGAGCGCGGCGCACAGCAGCGCGGGCACGAACGCGTTCATCGCAGCACCCGCTCGGTGATGGCATCGGTCCAGAGCAGTCCCGCACAGGTCAGCCCGGCCCCCAGCGGCAGCAGCCAGCTGCCCGCCGCCGACCCGAACAGCACGCTCAACGGTCCGGCTCCCATCAACTGGCCCAACCCGATTCCCAGCACCGGCAGAAACGCCAGCACCCCCGCGGTGGCCCGGGCCCCGGCCAGCGCGGCCCGGGTCCGCTCGCGAAATCTCCCCCGCCCCACCAGATCGACCCGCGTGGCCGCCAACAACTCTGCCAGCGCCAGCCCGTGCCGCTCGGCCACCTCCCAAGCGGCCGCGATCCTGGCCAGTTCCTCCGGAACCGCGCTGTCGGCCCGCCGGAATGCCTCCGCCCCGGACCCGCCCAACCGGCTCCGAGCCGCACTGACCCCGAAGGTTCGCCCCACGACCCCCGTCACCTCCCGAGCCGCGACCCCCACGGCCGCACTCGGATGCGCCCCGATCCGCAGTTCCCCGATAACCGTCTCCAACCCCTCCATCAACTCTCCCCGCTCCCGCACCCGCCGCCGCTCCGCCCGCCCCCGCCGCATCCGCACCCCCACGGTCCCGACCACCAATGCCCCCGCCACGAACACCCCCGGCCCCACGACGAGTAGCCCCACCACCATCCCCACCCCGGCCACGACCCGAATCCCTCCACCCCGCAGCCCCTTCCACCCACCCCGCTTCCCACCGAACACCGCCCCGAACCGCCGCCGCCCACCCGGCCCGGGTAGCACCGCCAACCCGATCCCCGCACAGGCCGCCGCCATCCCCCACTCTCCGACCACCACATCAACCACCCCCTGTTCGGACACCCACCTGGAACACGCACCCGCGATAAGTCATGGAGCCCGCGTCACCGCACGGCGGCGATCACGGTTCGGCTTCCCCGTCCGCGTCGAAGTCGGAGCGCGACGGGGGTGTTCGCCTGGGGCGCTGAGGTTTCAAGGGCGGGAGGTGGCGGTTGGTGGGGAGGTAGGGGATCGGGGCGTCGCAGTCGAGGTGGGGAGACGGTGATAGCCCCGGGGGTTGAGTGCGGCGCCATTGAAAGTGTTTGGCGCAGCGTTGATCTCGGGTGGGTCGGGTGGAGTCGGGGTCGGAGGTCGTCACGGGGTGGTCCTTTCGTCCAAGAGGGTTGTGAGGGCGGGGGCCGCGGGGGCCGGGCGGGAGTCGATCGTCCATGCGGGGGTTATGTGGACCCGGCCTTCCGTCGTGGTGATCAGGCCGATCTCGCGGAGGGTGCGGGAGCCGGCGGGGTCGCGGCGCACGTGCAGGACCACCTGGATCGCGGCGGCCAGCTGGCTGTGCAGGGCAGACCTGGACATACCGCCCAGGGCGGCAAGGGCTTCCAGGCGAGCGGGAACCTCGCGAGGGGAGTTCGCGTGCACGGTGCCGGCACCGCCGTCGTGGCCGGTGTTCAGGGCGGTCAGCAGGTCGACGACCTCGGCGCCGCGCACCTCCCCGACCACTATGCGATCGGGGCGCATGCGCAGGGCCTGGCGGACCAGGTCGCGGACCGTCACCTCGCCCGCGGCCTCCACGTTCGGGGGACGGGCCACGAGCCGGACCACGTGGGGGTGCGGCGGGGCCAGCTCGGCGGCATCCTCCACGCAGATGATGCGTTCGGCGGGATCGACCTCGGCCAGCAGCGCCGACAACATCGTCGTCTTTCCAGCGCCGGTACCTCCGATGACGAGGAAGGCCAGCCGGGCCCGAATGATCCGCCGCAGCAGCGCTTTCGCCTCGGCCGGGACCGTCCCCGCCGCGGCGAGTGCGGCCAGGCCCTGGGTCGCGGGGCGCAGCACCCGCAGCGACAGGCAGGTGCCGCCGTGGGCGATGGGCGACAGGACCGCGTGCAGTCGCACGCCGAACGAATTGCCCAGGGCGGCTTCCATTCCCGCGAGCCGGCCGTCGACCCAGGGCTGGGCGTCGTCCAGTCGGCGGCCCGCGGCCAGCGCCAGCCGCTGAGCCAGCCGGCGCACCGCAGCCTCGTCGGCGAAGCGGACCGGCGCCCGGCACAGGCCGTGACCGCGATCCACCCACACCGCGTCGGGCGCGGTGACGAGCACGTCGGAGACCTCCGGATCGTGCAGCAGCGGTTCGAGCACACCCGCGCCGGTGAGTTCGGTCTGCAGCAGTCGCAGCGCGCGCAGCAGGTCCGTATCCCCCAGCACCCCACCGGCTTCGGCTCGAATGGCGGCGGCCACCCGCGCGGGCTCCGGATCCCCCGCGCCGTCGGCCAGCCGCTCCCGCACCCGGTCCAAGAGCTCCGCGGTCACCAGTCCGCTCACCTCCGCGCACCCGGACCGCGACCGCGCGCCACCACCCGGACGACCCGGCGTGCCCGCTCCGCGGCGGCGATGAGCCGGGCCCACCGAATGGCACCGCGCTCGAGCGTCCGCGTGCCGCGAGGGCCCGCCACCCGCGCGACCCGCCACATCAGCTCCCAGGCATCGACCGACCGAATCCACCGCGCAGCTCCACCGCGCCCTGCCCGGATTCCGATGACGCGCAGCGCCGTAACGATCCGCCGCCGCCGCTCCTCCACGTCCCCCACCCAGCGCACCACACCGCGCACCCGCCACCGGTCATCGGAAGGACGCGGCGCGTACAGCTCGCCCGGCCGCACGTCCCCCACGTCCGTCCCCCGGGCCGGGCACACGCCGCCAGCGCACGCACAAACACCGGAACGCGGTGCCTGAGTCTCGCCCGGCCGCGCCTCCCCCGCGTCCGTCCCCTGGGCCGGGCACGCCCCGCCACCGGCGCACACGGGAACACCGAGAAAACGCGGTGCTCGCGAGTCGCCCGGTCGCACTTCTCCCGCGTCCACAGCCCGAGACGCTCTACCGTGCACCAACTCCCGAACGCCGAGGTGACGCAGTGCCGACACGGCACTCCGCAGCCGCGCCCGCGTGTCGATCAACCGCATCGCACGACGTCTGGCCGCCCGGCTCAGCACAGCTGCCCGGCCGCACGACTCCGCCCACCATCCGCGCGGAGTGTGCGACTCCAGCACGGTCGGCTGCGGGGGCGGACCGGACACCCGCATCCAGCGGGTCAGCTCGGCCGCGTCCCGGGCGGGGACGGGGGCGGGTGCGGGCCGCGGGCTTTGCGCGAGATCGCCGGGGTTGCGGCGGCGTGAGCGTTCGCGGGGCCGGGGGCGGGCGGCGAGGGTGTTCCACCGTGCGGGGACGGTGGTGATCGCGGCGTGGCGGGGGCGGGAGGATCGGGACGGGCGCTGCATCAGTGGACTCCTGTCTGGTGATGGGCATCGCTTCGGTAGGGGCGCAACGGCATTCGTGCGGTCGGATCGGAACGAGCGCGTGTGCCCGCGGGACCGCGGGCGCGCGGCTCGGGGCGCTCCAGTGCGGCCAGCACGGACTCGGCGGCCAAGCGCAGCGGACCGCGCCTGCGCAGGGACAGGCCGCCGGATTCCAGCCGGCCCGGCAGGCCCGGCTGCGGCGGAACCGCGGCCAGGAGCGGAAGGTCCAGCGCCCGCACCACGTCGGCGGCGCGGAGACCACCGGGCGCGGGGCCCCGAATCAGCAAGCACACGTGTGGATTTCGCGCCGTCAGGTGCGCGGCGACGGCTTCGGCCGCGGCGGTCGCGCGCAGGCGCGCCGGGACCAGCAGGACCACCAGATCGGCGGTGTCGAGCACGGGGTCGGCGTGCGGGCCGCGTTCGGTGGAGAGATCACAGACCACCAGATCGCCCGCGGCCCGCCCGGCTTCTATGACGGCGCGCACCGCGACCGGCGCGAGTTCGACTGCGGGCGTGGCCCTTCCGCAGGAGAGCAGGGCTGCACCGGCGACGCCCGGGAGGGCCGCGTGTAGCGCGGCCGCCGATACCCTGCCGTCCTCGATGACCAGATCCGGCCAGCGCAGGCCGGGCGTTCGTTCCAGTCCGAGAAGCAGATCGAGGCCACCGCCGAACGGTGCGGCGTCCACCAGCAGGGTCCGGCCCCGCTGCCGGACGGCGGCGGCGAGGGCGACGGCCGCCGCGAGGGTGGACGCACCGGCGCCACCGCAGGCGCCGGCGACCGCGATGAGCGCGCCGTCGCCGGGGCCGCACGCCGCGTGCGCCGCGAACGCAGCGATGAGCGCGTCGGCCGCGTGCGGGAGCGAGAGAACCTGTTCGGCGCCGACTTCGGTGGCCGCCTGCCATTCCGGCAAACCCGGCTCATCGGCGCTCACCAGCAGAATTCCGGATCGGCGGGGGCAGCCGGCGGCCGCGCAGCTACGCGCGGCGGCGACGTCGAGCACGATCACCGAGGCGGCGGCCCAGCCGTGCCCGGCCGGCGGGCGGTCGGCTTCGTCGAGCGGATGATCGGCCGCGGCGGCGATGCGCCGCACCTCGTCGCGCAGGCGAGCACCGGAGACGAGAGCCAGGGCCCGGGGTGGAACAGCGGCTCGGGAGTTCATGCAGGTCAGCGTCGCTCGGCTCGAGCGTCGCCGAAAGAGCCGAAACCCGGAATGTGGATAACACGCGACCTGTGGAGAAATCCGGGGCGGAACGCACTGTCCGGAAATAGAGGACGGCCCCAGCCGGGGGGGGAGGAGGCTGGGGCCGTCGGGTTCAGCCCCGGGGGGTCGGGCTGAACGCTACCTGGACTAAGTCCAGGTATCTGCGATACTACACCCAAGCCCCGTCCCGTTTGCAAGTCCGGTGGGCGAGTCTTTTTCCCGCCGTCACGGCCCGGCTTTCGGCCGGCAAACTCCGGCAAACGCGGCGTGGACCGGGTCGCCGCACCGGTAGGTCACCCGGGAAACCTATTGTGGACCCCGTGACAGCCGAACGCGGACGAGTCGCCGCCTTCTTCGATCTCGACAAGACGGTGATCGCCAGGTCGAGCGCCTTCGTGTTCAGCAAGCCGCTCATGGATCAGGGCCTGCTGAGCAGGCGCGCGGTGCTGGAGAGCAGCTACGCGCACTTCCTGTTCCTGCTCTCGGGCGCGGACCACGATCAGATGGAACGCATGCGCGAGAATCTGCAGCGCATGTGCGCCGGCTGGGATGTGGACCAGGTGCGCGCGGTGGTGGCCGAGACCCTGCACGACATCGTCGATCCGCTCATCTACGCCGAGGCGGCGGATCTCATTGCCGACCACCACATTCGCGGCCATGACGTGATCATCGTCTCGGCCTCGGGCGCGGAGGTGGTGGCGCCCATCGCCGCCGCGCTGGGGGCCGATCACTACGCCGCCACCCGCATGGTGGTCGAAAACAACAGGTACACGGGCGAAGTCGAGTTCTACTGCTACGGCGAGGGCAAGGTCGAGGCGATCCAAAGCCTCTCCGCCACATACGGATACGACCTGACGCGCTGTTACGCGTACTCGGACTCGGTGACCGACGTCCCTATGCTGAGCGCGGTCGGGCACGCCACCGCGGTGAATCCCGACCGCGGACTGCGCCGGGAGGCCCTCGCGCGCGACTGGCCCATCCTGACGTTCTCCAACCCGGTGTCGCTGTGGGCGCGCATTCCGCAGCCGTCGACCACGACGGTCGCGGCCAGCGTGGCGGTGGGCCTGAGCGCGGTCGCGGCGGGCGCGCTGACCTATCGGCTGCTGCGCGGACGGCGCTGACCGGCAGGTCGAATGTTTCCCGAGGACTTGATGTGAGGGCCGTCACAGAGTAACAATGGACGCACGGAAGGACGGAAGGCCAAGGTCGGATCGGAAGAGAAGGTCCGGACTCCCATCCCACCCTTCCCAGCACGGACACCAGGCACCCACGCGGAGCACGCCGCGACAAGGGCACGAGATGTTGTGGGCCTGCGTTATCCGCGATTCCTGTGGCAACGGCCTCGCACTGGCGGGGATGCGCCACATCGGAATCCGGAGAGCTCGCCGAGGCCGGAACACAACCCGAACAGCACGCTTGGTAACCAGGCGCTCCGTGCTAGCGGGCGGTGAGGTCGCAATCGCGACTACGCCGCCCGCTTCGATGTGCGCACCCGGCACCGCCGATCGATCTCGGCACCGCGGGTGCGCACCCCTTTGTCGCACACCCGCATTCGCGCGATTCCGCGCCCGGCCGCCCCGTGGCTACGCGTCAACGGGGCTGAGCCCGGGGGTCACGATTTCGCGGCGATGGCCGAATCGGCGATCGATTTGGCTTCGCGCGCACCGTCTTCGAGCGCGCCGCAGACGAAGAGCACCCAGCCGCCCACCCCGTCCGCGGTGCCCATTCCGAATCCGGCCGCCGCGTCCAGATACGCCTGCCGGCGCCGCAACCAGAACACTTCGGGCACCCCGAGGCTGTGCGGGTCAAGCCCGGTGGACACCGCGACGAGCCGCGACGCCGCCCGCGCGACGATGCCGTCACCGTCCCCGAACGGGCGCAGCGACAGCAGTTCGCCATGCACGATGGCGGCGATCACCGGGGCCGGCGCCTTGGTCACCTGGATGGTCTGCACCAGCTGGTCGAGTCGTTCGGCCACGCCGCGCACGTCGCGCGGACGCCCCAGGGTGTCCTTGTCCGCGACCATGTCGGCGGCCGCGAGCAGGTGCAGCCGGGCCAGCGCCTGCAGCGGCGCCCGCTCCCAGACGCGGACCAGCGACTGCAGCGGCTCGCCGTCCAGGGCCTGCCCGACGCGCAGCGCCCCCGCCAGGATCGGGTCCTCGACGTTGCCGTCGGCGGGCAGTTCGATGGTGCCGCCCTCGATCGCAGCCGAAGAGCGGGCCGCGCGCACGGCGGCCTCGGCGGCGGTGGTCGGCCAGCCGCGCCGGTTCGCCTGGTGCCGGTGCACGAAGGCGAGCGCGTCCCGGGCCTTGTCGGCGGCTTCGAGCACACCGGGCAGTTCGACGAGGGGCTGCAGCGGATCGGTCACAACAGTGGAGGCTACTGCGGCGCCGGGTGTGATCCACCCCCGCGTCAGCGAACGAGCAGGTTGCGGCCGGGGATCGCTTCCAGGAGGCGGCGGGTGTAGTCGGAGACCGGGTTGTCGAAAACGGCCGTGGTGGTGGCCGACTCGACCACCCGCCCCTGCTGCATCACCACGACGTCGTCGGCGATCTGGCGGACCACCGCGAGGTCGTGGGTGATGAACAGGTAGGACAGGCCCAGTTCGGCCTGGAGCTCGTTCAGCAGGGCCAGGATCTGAGCTTGGACCAGGACGTCGAGGGCGGACACGGCCTCGTCGCAGATAACCAGGTCGGGTTCGAGGGCCAGGGCGCGGGCGATCGCCACGCGCTGACGCTGGCCGCCGGAGAGCTCGCCCGGGTAGCGGTCGGCCACGCTCGAGGGCAGCGCGACCAGTTCGAGGAGCTCGCGGACGCGCGCCGCGCGGGTGTCCCGATCCCCGATCTTGTGAACTCGCAAGGGCTCCTCGATGGTGCGGTGGATGGAGTACGTGGGGTCCAGGGAGCCGTAGGGGTTCTGGAAGACGGGCTGGACGCGGCGGCGGAACGCCAGCGGGGTCTGGGCGAGCAGTCGCTTCAGGTCCGCGCCGTCGAAAGTGACCGCGCCGGACGATGGTTCGAGCAGACCGAGCGCCATCTGCGCGACGGTGGTCTTGCCGGAGCCGGATTCGCCGACGATCGCCGTGGTCGTGCCACGCCGGACGCGGAAGGAGACATCCTGTGCCGCGGCGTGTTCGGTGTGTTTCCACGGCACGGACCCGCGCACGCGATACCGCTTGGTCAGCCGGTCGACGACCAGGATGTCCGCGGGGGCCGCGCCGTCGGTCACCGCGTCGGCGACGTCGACGGCGAGGTCGCGGATGGCGGCGCGCTCGCGCACCGACGAGAGTCGCTGCGCGGCCAGTGACGGCGCCGCCTCGACCAGCCGGCGCGTGTACTCGTGCCGCGGATCGCGCAGAATCTCCAGTGCCGGACCGGATTCCACCACCCGCCCGCGATACATCACCACCAGGTGCTCGGCCCGCTCGGCGGCCAGGCCCAGATCGTGGGTGATGAGCAGGACCGCGGTGCCGAGTTCCCGGGTGAGCCCGTCGATATGGTCCAGGATCTGCCGTTGCACGGTGACGTCCAGGGCGGACGTCGGCTCGTCGGCGATGAGCAGCGCGGGCCGCGCCGACAGTCCGATGGCGATGAGCGCGCGCTGGCGCATACCGCCGGAGAACTCGTGCGGGTACTGGTCGATGCGCCGTTCGGCGTCCGGGATCCCGGCCTCGGCCAGCAGTTCGACGGCGCGCTGCCGGACGCCGCGCCCGTGTGCCACGCCGTTGGCGACCAGTGCCTCCCCGATCTGGAAGCCGATCTTCCACACCGGGTCGAGATTGGACATGGGATCCTGCGGCACGAATCCGATCCCGTTGCCGCGCACCGCGACCAGTTCCTTCTCGGTGGCGGCCGTCAGTTCGCGCCCGTCGAAGACGATGCTGCCGGAGTCGACGCGCCCGGACCCGGGCAGCAGCCCGATGATCGCGTGCGCGGTGGTGGACTTCCCGGATCCGGACTCCCCCACGATGGCCACGGTCTGGCCCGGGTACACCGTCAGGTTCACCCCGCGCACCGCGTCCACCCGGCGCTCGCCCGCGCCGAAACTGATGTGCAGGTCCCGGATTTCGAGCAGCGGGGCGGTCATCGGCGCTCCTTCGGGTCGAACGCGTCGCGCAGGGCGTCGCCGAGCATGATGAAGCCGAGCACGGTCACCGCGAGCGCGGTGGCCGGGTAGAACAGGATGAGCGAGCCGGCGCGCAACTGCCGCTGTCCGGCGGCGATGTCCGCGCCCCAGGAGATCTCGGTGGGTGGCAGGCCGACGCCCAGGAACGACAGCGTGGCCTCGGTGACGATGAAGACGCCGAGCCAGATGGTGGTCACCACGATGACCGGCCCGAGCGCGTTGGGGATCACGTGCCGCAGCAGGATGCGGAAGCGGCCGACGCCGAGCGCGGTCGCGGCCTGCACGTAGTCGTTGCCCTTGGCGGACAGCACCGAGCCGCGCGCGATGCGCGCCACCTGCGGCCAGGTGAAGGCGGCCATGATGGCGATGACCATCCAGATGGTCCGGTCCTGCGCGAGCTGCATGATGACGATGGCGGCCAGCATGAGCGGCACCGCGTACACGATCTCGGCGATGCGGGAGATGAGCGAATCCAGCGGTCCGCCATAGAATCCCGCGAGCGCGCCGAGGGTGCCGCCGACGCCCAGGAACAGCAGGGTGGCCCCGATCCCGGTGAGCACCGAGGCGCGGGCGCCGTAGATGGTGCGGGCGTAGATGTCGCAGCCCTGCAGGTCGTAGCCGAACCAGTGGTCGCGGCTGGGCGGGGCGAGGCTGAAGTCGACGACGCAGTAGCGCGGGTCCTGGCCGGTGAACAGGCCGGGGAAGATCGCGACGAGCAGCACCAGCAGGATCAGCGCGGAAGCCACCAGGAACAGCGGCCGCCGGCGCAGCGATCGCCAGGCCGTGCGCCAGAATCCGGCGGGGGCGCCGTCGATCCGGACCGGGTCGACGCGTTCGGCCACCGCCACGTCGTCGGGCGGCGCCACCCAGCGTTCCTGTCCGGGCCGGGGAGCGCTCGCCGTGTTCTCCTGCGACATCGGTGGCTCCTGTTCAGGCATAGCGGATCCGCGGATCGAGAACGGCGTAGAGCAGGTCCACGATCAGGTTGGTGAGCAGGAAGATGATGATGAGCGCGGTCACGAAGGACACCACGGTCGGTGCCTCCCCGCGCACCACGGCCTGGTAGAGGGTGCCGCCGACGCCGGGGATGTTGAAGATGCCCTCGGTGACGATGGCCCCGCCCATGAGCGCGCCCAGATCCGCGCCCAGGAAGGTGACGACGGGGATGAGCGAGTTCCGCAGGATGTGCCCGATCACGACCTGCCGCCGGGGCAGGCCCTTGGCGGTGGCGGTGCGCACGAAGTCGGCGTTCTTGTTCTCCGCCACCGCGTTCCGGGTCAGGCGCAGCACGTAGGCGAAGGACAGCGAGCCGAGCACCAGGGCGGGCACGATGAGCCGGGGCAGGCTGACGTCCGAGCCGACGGTGACCGGCGCGATGCCCCATTTCACGCCGAACAGGAACTGGGCGAGGAACCCGACCACGAAGATCGGCACGGCGATGACGACCAGGCTCACGACCAGCATGGTGGAGTCGAACCAGCCGCCCCTACGCAGTCCGGCGACGACGCCGAACACGATGCCGAAGACGGCCTCGAAGAAGACCGCGAGCAGCGCGAGCCGGAGGGTGATCGGGAAGGCGTGCGCGAGTACGTCTTTGACCGGCCGCCCGGAGTACGAGGTGCCGAGGTCGAGGGTGAAGATGCCCTTCAGGTAGTGCGCGTACTGCTGCCAGAACCCCCGGTCGAGGCCGTACTGCTCGCGCAGTTGCGCCTCCAGGGCGGGGGTGAGCGTGCGCTGTCCGGCCAGCGCCGTCACCGAACCGCCGCTGACCTTCCAGATCAGGTAGTAGACGAGCAGGGTCGCGCCGAAGAAGACGGGGATCATCTGCAGCAGCCGCCGCACTATGTACCAGGCCACGCGTGTCCTTTCCTCGGTGCGGCACAGTCGTTCCCGGGCGTCCGGCTCATCGGAGCTCGAGGTTCTCGTAGTCGGGCAGCCCGTTCCAGGCCATGGTCACGCCGGTGACGCGTTTGGAGTAGCCGGCGGAGTTGATGTAGTCGAAGACCGGGATGGCGGGCAGGTCGCGCAGCAGGATCGTCTGCGCCTGCCCGGCCAGCCGCCAGGATTCGGGTTCGGTGGCGGCGGCCTCGGCGGCGGCGATCAGGCGGTCGAACTCCGGGCTCCGGAAGTCCACGTCGTTGCTGGGCGAGGTGGACAGGAAGCTGGGTTCGAGGAACTGCAGCATGGTCGGATAGTCGCCCTGCCAGCCGAAACGGAAGGCCTTGCCGACGGTGTGCGCCACCACCTGGTCGCGCAGCTGTTTGAAGGTCGGGTAGGCCGCGCCGGCGGCGTCGATGCCGAGGGTGTTGCGAATGCTGTTGGCCATGGCGTCGATCCAGGACTGGTGCCCGCCGTCGGCGTTGTACGCGATCTCGAATCGTCCACTCCAGGGGGCGATCTCATCGGCGCGGGCCCAGAGTCGCCGGGCCTCGTCGGGGTTGTAGTCCAGGACCCCGGAGCCCGGCAGGTCGGGATCGAAGCCGGGCAGGGCCCGGGAGGTGAAGTCGCGGGACGGAATCCGGGTGCCACGGAAGATCTTCCGGCCGATCTGCTCCCGGTCGATGGCCATGGAGATGGCCTGGCGGCGCAGTCGGCCCTCCTCCCCGGTGAAGTGCGGGAGATTGCCCTGCAGGCCGATCCACTGGGCCTGGGCGGTGGGCCCCTCGATGGCCCGGTCGCCGAGGTCGTCGCGGTACACCGCGATGGCGCTGTCGGGGATGGTGTCCAGCAGATCGAGATTGTCGGCCAGCAGATCGGAGTAGGCGGCGTCGAAGTTGGAGTAGAACACGAAGGTCAGGCCCTCGTTGCGGGGTGGGCGGCCGCCCCGGTAGCTCTCGTTGGGCACCAGGGTCAGCTGCACGTCGTGCTGCCAGGCGTCCTCGTCCGCGAAGCGGTACGGGCCGTTGCCGATGGGGTGCTGCCCGAACGCCTTCATGTCCCGGAAGGCGACCGCGGGCAGCGGATAGAACGGCGCGTAGGCCAGCCGGGTGCGGAAGTCGATGGTCGGCGCGATCAGGTCGACGGTGAAGGTCAGGTCGTCGATGATCTTCAGGCCCGACATCGTCTGCGCGCGTGGCGGATCCGCCTGCACGTCGTCGAATCCGGCGATGGGCCCGTAGGTGTAGCTCTGCAACTGGGCGTTGGTGACCAGCGCGCCGAAGTTCCAGGCGTCCACGAAGGATTTCGCGGTGACCGGCGAGCCGTCGCTGAAGGTCCAGCCGGGGCGCAGCCGGATCACGTAGTGCTGCTGATCGGTGGTCTCGATGCTCTCGGCGACCTCGTCGTGCAGCGTCCCGCGATTGTCGATGTAGCGCAGCCCGGAGAAGAGCCGGTCCACGATGCGGCCGCCGCCGTTCTCGTTGGTGTTGGACGGGATGAGCGGGTTCTGCGGCTCCGAGCCGTTCACCGCGATGACGTCGCCGTACACCGGTGCGACCGCGCCGCCGGACAGGGCGATCGCGAGCAGCGCGAGTACCGCGACCAGTACCACCGCGGCCTGGCGGGCCGCCGAATACCTCAGGTCCACGAGCGCCCCGTTCGTTCATGAAATGCGCGTTCATGATTCGTGCATGAGAACTCAGCAAAGCTAGGTGCAGACCCTAGCCCGGTCCGGCCCGCTCCGCAGGAGACCGGGCCGCCCCGGCCGAAAACCCCGGTTCGGCGCGCCCGCCGGGAGTGAATGTCCTCACCTTCCGGCGAGTGGGACCGAGGGGGATCGGCGGTCCCGGCGCACGTCACACTCCGATACTGTCGAACGTGGCCGCGGTCACCCCCGGGGCAAGTATTTCCTGCACAGCAGGGCACGCGAGGGAAGAAGAGACGAGATGACCGACACCACCGCCGAGCACCCGGATGTCTACCCACCCGGCGCCGAGTTCGCCGCCGCCGCCAACGCCGACGGCACCCTCTACGAGCGGGCCGCCGCGGATCGCGAGGGCTTCTGGGCCGAACAGGCCGGGCGGCTGCACTGGGCCGAGCCGTGGACCCGGGTGCTGGACTGGGACGACGCGCCCTTCGCGAAATGGTTCGTCGGCGGCAAGCTGAACGTCGCCTACAACTGCGTGGACCGGCACGTGCTGGACGGTCACGGCGAGCAGGTCGCCATCTACTGGGAGGGTGAGCCCGGCGATTCCCGCGCCATCACCTACGCCGAACTGCTGGCCGAGGTGTCGCGGGCCGCGAACTACCTCACCGAGCTGGGCCTGACCGCCGGTGACCGGGTCGCCATCTACATGCCGATGGTCCCCGAGGCCATCGTGTCGATCCTGGCCTGCGCGCGGCTGGGCCTGACGCATTCGGTCGTCTTCGCGGGCTTCTCCCCCGGCGCGCTGCGCCAGCGGGTCGACGACGCCGCGGCGCGACTGGTCATCACCACCGACGGGCAGTGGCGGCGCGGTAAGGCCGCCCCGCTGAAGGAGGCGGTGGACGAGGCTCTGGCAGAAGGTGATTCGACCGTCGAGCACGTACTGGTGGTGCGGCGCACGGGAATCGAGACGCCGTGGACCGCGGGTCGCGACCTGTGGTGGGACGAGACCGTGGCGAACGCCTCCCCCGAGCACGAGGCGCAGGCGTTCGACGCCGAGCATCCCCTGTTCATCCTGTACACCTCCGGGACCACCGGTAAGCCCAAGGGCATCCTGCACACCTCCGGCGGCTACCTGGCCCAGACCTCGTACACGCATCACAACGTGTTCGACCACAAGGCGGGCACCGACGTGTACTGGTGCACCGCCGATATCGGCTGGGTGACCGGGCACTCGTACATCGTGTACGGGCCGCTGTCCAACCGCGCGACCCAGGTCGTGTACGAGGGCACCCCGAACTTCCCCGACGAGCACCGGCACTGGCAGATCATCGAAAAGTACGGTGTCAGCATCTATTACACCGCCCCGACCCTGGTGCGCACGTTCATGAAATGGGGCCGCGAGATCCCCGACGCCCACGACCTGTCGAGCCTGCGCGTGCTGGGCAGCGTCGGCGAGCCGATCAACCCCGAAGCCTGGCGCTGGTACCGGGATGTGGTGGGCGCCAACAAGACCCCGGTCGTGGACACCTGGTGGCAGACCGAAACCGGCGCCATCATGATCTCCCCGCTGCCCGGCGTCACCGCGGCCAAGCCGGGCGCGGCGATGACCCCGCTGCCGGGCATCTCGGCCACCGTCGTGGACGAGGAGGGCAAGCCCGTCGTCCTCGGCGAGACCGAGGCCAACGGCTACCTGGTGCTGGATCAGCCGTGGCCCTCGATGCTGCGCGGGATCTGGGGCGACAACGACCGGTACCGCGAAACCTATTGGCAGCGTTACGCCGAGCAGGGCTGGTACTTCGCCGGTGACGGCGCGAAACTCGACACCGACGGCGACCTGTGGGTCCTGGGCCGCGTCGACGACGTTATGAACGTCTCCGGGCACCGCATCTCCACCGCCGAGGTCGAATCCGCGCTCGTCGGGCACTCCGGTGTGGCCGAGGCGGCCGTCGTGGGCGCGTCGGATGCCACCACAGGTCAGGGCATCGTCGCCTTCGTCATCCTCACCGCCGAGGCGAAGGACACCGGCGACGACCTGGTGAACGAACTGAAGGCCGAGGTCTCCCGGGCCATCTCCCCGATCGCGCGGCCGCGCGAGATCCACGTGGTCCCGGAGCTGCCCAAGACCCGCTCGGGCAAGATCATGCGCCGGTTGCTGCGCGATGTGGCCGAGGGCCGCGAACTGGGTGACACCTCGACCCTGGTCGACCCCAACGTCTTCGAGGCCATTCGCGCCGGTAAGGCGTAACACCGCCCCGAGATTTCGGCCCCCGTGACGCAGCGCGCACGGGGGCCGAAACGCGTTCCGGACGTCCGCCACCGGCCACGATCGAGCCCGGCGGCCCGCCCGCCCCCGCCGTCCGCACCCGCCCGTCGCACAGCACGGCCGGATCTTCGGTCCCCGAACAAGCCGTTAGAATTGCGTAAGGTGTGCCGGGAAGTCTGGTCGGCGTGCGGTATGGGCCGATCCCTTCGGTGGTGAGACGCATTCCGCTGGTTCTGTCGACCGTACGGCCAGAAAGGCGCGCCCTTGATCGTTCAGCTGCGCTCGGAATTGTCCCGCTACCTCCGCACCGAAACCGTCGGTGGCACACTGCTTCTCGTCGCCGCCGCGGCCGCGCTGCTGTGGGTGAACTCGCCGTGGGAAGCGGGCTACACCCGCATGGTCGAAGCCCACCTCGACATTCCCGCGCTGCACCTGAACCTCACCCTGGCCGACTGGACCAAGGACGGCCTGCTCGCGATCTTCTTCTTCGTCGCGGGGCTCGAACTCAAACGCGAACTCGTCGTCGGCGAACTCGCGGACCGCAAACGCGCGACCCTGCCCATCGTGGCCGCCGCGGGCGGGGTGATCCTGCCCGCGCTGATCGCCATGGCGGTCGGCTGGGGTGTGCCCGGCATGGACCGCGGCTGGGCCATTCCGGTCGCCACGGATATCGCCTTCGCCCTGGCCGTGCTGGCCCTGACCGGCTCCCGGATCCCGGCCGGCGCGCGGGTATTCCTGCTGAGCCTGGCCGTGGTCGACGACCTCATCGCCATCATTCTCATCGCGGTGCTGTTCACCACCACGGTGAAGATGCTGTGGCTGCTGATCGCGCTGCTCTGCCTGGTGACCTGGTTCCTGGCGCAGCGCAAACGGCTCGGCACCCCGTTCATCTACGTACCGCTCGCCCTCGTGGCCTGGTACGCGCTGCACGAGGCGGGCATTCATCCGACGCTGGCGGGCGTGGCCTGCGGACTCCTCACCCGGGTCCGGCCCGACGCGGACGAGGACGAGCACGACGTGCCCGCCACGAAACTGGAACATTTGTTCCAGCCCATTTCCGCCGGACTCTGCGTACCGCTGTTCGCGCTGTTCGCGTCCGGTGTCCCGCTGGATTCGAATGTCTTCTCGCAACTGTTCACCAACCGGTTGTCGCTGGCCATCATCGCGGGGCTGCTGATCGGCAAGACCATCGGAATCTTCGGATCCGCTTGGCTCGCGGTACGTCTGGGTATTGCCGAAAAGCCCAGCGATCTCGAATACCGGGACATGTTCGCCCTGTCGGTACTAGGTGCGATCGGGTTCACGGTTAGCCTCTTGGTGGCAGAACTCGCACTGGCGGACGTCGGCGACGGCTCCGCGGTCGAACTCGCGAAAGCAGCGGTGTTGCTGACATCATTGGCGGCTTCCCTGGCAGGTTCGGCGCTACTGTTGCGTCGTGGCCGTGCCCACCAGGCGCGACGTGACGAGCGGGCACTGCAAGGACAAGAGGACTTGACCGGATAGGTCCGGGACATGGAGAAGGGTCGAGCAATTGAGTTTCAACCAGGGCGGTAACGGGCGAGACGGGAACCCCCGCACCATCACCTCGATTCCGCTGTCCGATGTCGATGTGCACGAAGCGGCGACCATCGGCACGCTGGTCCGCGACGCGACCGAACAGATGTCGACACTGGTGCGCGCGGAAGTGGAACTCGCCAAGGCCGAGGTGACCGGCGAGATCAAGAAGGGCCTGCAGGGCAGCGTCTTCTTCATCGCCGCGCTGACCATTCTGCTTTTCAGCTCGTTCTTCTTTTTCTTCTTCCTCGCCGAATTGCTGGACGTGTGGGTGTACCGCTGGCTGGCGTTCCTCATCGTCTTCCTGTCGATGATCGTGGCCACCGCGGCGCTCGGCTTCCTCGGCTATCTCAAGGTGCGGCGCCTGCGCGCCCCGGAGAAGACCATCGAGTCGCTGAAAGAGGTGAAGACCGTGCTGCCCAGCGGTTTCGGGTCCGGCCCCGATCACTCGGCGAGCACGTCCGCCCCACTCGGAACACCGAGGTACTAGACCTTCGATTAGTCTCCTTCGGCGTGTCGTCGAATTCGCCCCCGGATCCGTCCGCTGTCCGCTACGACGGACCGTGGACCCATCGGGATGTGCATGCCAACGGCATTCGCTTCCACGTCGTGGAGGCCGTGCCCGCCGGCGGGACGGCCTTCGCCGACCCCGACACCCCGCTGGTCGTGCTGCTGCACGGCTTCGGGGACTTCTGGTGGTCGTGGCGCCACCAGCTCACCGGACTGTCCGCGCGCGGCTTCCGGGCGGTCGCGGTGGACCTGCGCGGGTACGGCGACACCGACAAACCCCCGCGCGGCTACGACGGCTGGACCCTGGCCGGCGACATCGCCGGGCTGATCCGCGCCCTCGGGCACTCCGACGCCACCCTGGTCGGGCACGCCGAGGGCGGACTGGTCTGCTGGGCGACCGCGGTGCTGCATCCACGCCTGGTCAGCGCCATCGCGCTGGTGAGTTCACCGCACCCGGTGGCGCTCAAGCGCGCGGTGCTGCGTGACCGCGGGCAGCGCTCGACCTGGCTGCCGAACTTCCTGCGCTACCAGATACCCCGCTACGCGGAGAACCTCATCACCGTCGACAACGGCGCGGAGATCGAGGCGCTGCTGCGCAGGCACGCGGGCCGGCGCTGGTCCGGCACCGAGGAATTCGCCGACACCGCCCAGCGCATGCGCACCGCCATCCGGATCCCGGGCGCCGCGCACTGCGCGCTGGAATATCAGCGCTGGGCCTTCCGCAGCCAATGGCGGCCCGACGGTAAGCGATTCATGTCCACCATGCGGGAGCCGGTGACCATTCCGGTGCTCTCGCTGTACGGCGACCAGGACCGCTACATCCTCGCGCGCACCATCCGGCGCGGCTACGAGCTCTCCCCGAACCGGCGAATGGTCGCCATCCCCGAGGCCGGGCACTTCGCCCACCAGGAGAACCCGGAAGTCGTCACCGCGGAGCTGGCCAAACTCCTGGCGTGAGAACGAGCGCCGGACATCGCTCGCCCCGAACGAGAAACGGGCCGCCCCGGCTGGGGCGGCCCGTTCCGTTTCGACTCGTCAGCTCAGCACGCAACTGCCGGTGCCGACCGAAGCATTCGCTCCCGGAGCGGCATTCACCTCCGGGCGCACCTCCTCCAGGGTCAGCACGTAGCCGGTGTCGTCGTCGGTGACGGCCGCGCCGAAGACCACGCCGAGGATGTTGCCCTCGGTATCCACCAGCGGCCCACCGGAATTGCCCGCCCGGACCTGCCCGCGCACGGTGTAGACCTCACGTTCGACGTTGTTGTCGCGATAGATGTTGGGGCCCTTGAGTTCCAGGGTCTCGCGCACGCGAGCCGCACTGGCGGTGTAGCGGCCGCCGCCCGGATAGCCGAGCACGATCGCGCTCTCCCCGGAATTGGCGGGCGCGGGCGCCAGCGGAATCACCGGCGCCTGCAACCCGGGCACCGCCAGGATCGCGATGTCCTTGGACGGATCGAACAGCACCACCGTGGCCTCGAGCGAACCGCGCACGGTATCCACGCTCACGCTGGTGGTTCCGGCCACCACGTGCGCGTTGGTCATGACGCGCTCGGGCGCGACCACGAAGCCCGAACCCTCCAGCTGCCGTTGACAACTCGGCGCGATACCGCTGATCCGCAGCACACTGCCCTGCAGCGCCTGCGCCACCGGCAGTTGCAGAATGCCCGCGTCCGGCGGCTCCACCGCGGCGATGGGCACCCGGCCGAACGGGCCGATCACATCCGGCAGCCCCGAGGTGTTGAGCAGATTCGAGAACTCGTTGGGCACCTTGCGCAACCAGTCCGGCGCGACCGTGTCCACGTTGATGAGAACGCGAGAGTTCTTGACAGCGGCCGCGATTCCCGGCTGCGAGGAGTTCGCCAGCGGCAGCGCCAGCAACCAGGCGGTGGCCATGACCGCCGCCATCTGCAGACCGGCGCCCACCACGCTGTCCACGCTGCGGGTGAACGGATCGCGCATACCGCTGCGCGCCGCCCTGCCCAGCACCATGCCCGCCACCTCGCCGACGATCACCAGCGCCACGATCAGCAGCACACCGACCAGCACCCGCGAGCGACCCTCGCTCAGGTGCACCAGAATGTGCGGCGCGATGAGAATGCCCGCCACCGCGCCCAGCACCACACCCAGGAAGGCCAGCGCAGAAGCGACGGCGCCCTGCCGCCACCCGGAGGTGGCGGCCAGCAGCGCCAGAATCACGATCCCAATGTCGAGCCAGGCCGAGGCCGTCATAACGTCATCCCTACCGCGGCCAGCGAGGCCTGCAGATCACGCACATCGTGATGGTCCCATTCGTGTTCCCAGCCGGACACCGCGAGCAGTCCGGCGAGCACGCCCGCGGTGAAACCCCACACCAGCATGCCGTCCACCGTGAAGGCCGGACCCATGTAACCCAGCGGATGTCGCACCACGAAACGGTTGGCGGGATCGATGAGGTCCGCGATCGGCACCCGCACCACGCGCGACGCCTCGGTTTCGCTCACCACACCCACCTCGCCGGGTGTTCGCCAATAGGCGACCACCGGCGTCACATCGAACCGCGAAGGCGGCACGAAGATCTTGGGCAGAATAGACAGCGGCTGCACGCTCGCCGGATCCAGCCCCGTCTCTTCCTGCGCTTCGCGCAGCGCGGTGCTGATCGGGCCGTCGTCCTGCGGCTCGACGCCACCGCCGGGAAAAGCCACCTGACCACTGTGCTGGCGCAGGGTCGCCGCGCGCTGGGTGAGCAACACGTCCGCGTCGGCCGGAAGTCCGCCCGGCGCCACGGGATCCGCCTCCGGCGCACCGCTGAACAGGACCAGGACCGCGGCTTCGCGGGGCGAGGACACCGCCGCGGCGAAGCGGCGCATGGTGCTGCGGCGCAGGACCGGATTGACCCCGGTCGGATCGGCCGGCTCGTGCTCGGTCACCCCGCGCAACCACTCCGGAACAGGGCCCGCAGGCGCCTCTGGTCTCATGCCCACACTCCCGAACCCACGTTTGCACCGGAGTAACCGGCGAACACCAAGCAGCACAAGGTACTACGTCTACATCCTGCAGCGGGCGCGCTCACGGGGTGTCCGTTCGGCCGGAACAGGCTCGTACGCGGGAGCTCTCGGCTACCCACCCGCTCATGCCCGGACGCCCAATTCGGCCGCGACGGTGTCGGCGATGTCGTCCACGCTCTTGAACGGGCGCACCACCACCTTGGCCACCGAACCGTCGGCGCGCACCAGCACCGAGATGGGCAGCACGGCCGGCGCGCCGATCGCCTTGCGCACCTCGATCTTCGGATCCTGGACGCCGGGCAGATGATTGTCGAGACCGGTCAGCCGGGCCAGCGCCTTGCCCGCGCCGGGATCGCTGTGCACGGTCAGCACCGTGACGGCCCCGGCGGCGCGATCCGAGAACTGTTGCAGCAGCGGCAGTTCCTCCGCGCACGGGCCGCACCAGTACGCCCACAGATTGAGCAGCGCCGGTTTACCGGCCAGCGCCGCGGTCAGCTCCATCGGGTTGCCGTCGGCCAGGCATTCCAGGGTGATGCCGGCCAGCGGACCACCCGCGGCGACCGGTGCGCCGGTCGGAACGGGACAGGGCGCCAGGTTCGCGGCGGCGCGTTCGCCGCCGGTCACGCTCGCACCCGCCGGGCCCGGACCGCCACCGGCCGGAACCGGACCCTCGGCCGCGTCCCCGCACCCCGACACCGCCAGTACCGCGCACACCGCCGCGACCGCCCATCCCCCGCGAACGCCGTTCCGGGAGAACACAGCTCTCACAGGCCCACCAGTTCGAGCAGATGCTCGGTCTCGGGGCCCTTGACCAGCGCGGCGGCGACGGCGGGATCGGTCGGGCCGGTCCCGTAGGACGGGCAATCCTTGGCCAGCACGCACGCCCCGCACGCGGGTTTGCGGGCGTGGCACACGCGGCGGCCGTGGAAGATCACCCGGTGCGAGAGCATCGTCCAGTCCTTGCGCTCGATGAGCGCGCCGACGATGTGCTCGACCTTCACCGGATCCTCTTCCGCGGTCCAGCCCCAGCGCCGCACCAGCCGCCCGAAATGGGTATCGACGGTGATGCCGGGGACGCCGAAGGCGTTGCCGAGGATGACGTTGGCGGTCTTGCGCCCGATCCCGGGCAGCTCCACCAGCTGCGGCAGCGTGTGCGGGAGTTCGCCGTCGTAGCGTTCGACGAGCGCCTGCCCGAGCCCGATGAGTGAGGTCGTCTTGTTCCGGTAGAAACCGGTGGGCCGGATGTACTCCTCGAGCTCGGTCCGGTTCGCCTCGGCGTAGTCGCGGGCGCTCGGATACCGGGCGAAAAGCGCGGGTGTGGTCAGATTCACGCGCACATCGGTGCACTGGGCCGACAGAATCGTGGCCACCGCGAGCTCCAGCGGAGTGGTGAAGTCCAGCTCACAGTGCGCGTTCGGGAACGCCAGGGCCAGGGTTCGATTCATCCGGCGGGCCCGCCGGACCAGTCCGGTGTGCGTCTCCTTCGCGCGGGACTTCGCTCTGCCGTCGGCGGGTGCGATCGCCGCGCGGACCGTCCGCGCCGGAACCGCCGCGTCGCTGGTCGGGACGGCGGGCGGGCCGGAATCGGCCCCGGTAGCGGCCGCGCTGGATGGTGAGACACGCACGCGTCCACCTTACGGAACCACCCGATCGCATCAACCGGGCTGCGCACTCCCCGTGTTCCATCTGAGACCTTCGGCGTGTTTACTCACCCCTATGCAAGGACTCGCCGTGGTGCTGTTTCCGATAGCGCTGATGCTGTTCGCACTGGTGATGGAACGGGTCGAGAACCGGCTGCGCAAGCTCCTCGAACCCGACCCGGAGGTTCAGCAGTACCTGGACCGGGCCACGAATGCCGAGGTCAACGACCTCACCAAACTGGGTTTGCCGGCCGCGGCCGCACGCCCGCGCCGGGCTCGCCCGGCAGCCAAGGGCCTCGACGTGGCCCAGGCCAGCTGAGCCGAATCCCGTCGATTCCCCGGTGCTCCCCCGCGCTCCCCGCGGGTGTCCGGTGCGATTCCGACAGCACGTATTCTGATCTTCCTCACACCGCGCCGACGGCGTGTCGCTAGATTGAAGCTCGCGTGTCGGAAAACCGCCTTTGCACGTCCGGTAAACGGACGCCACGTGTCGGAGAATGAGCGCGGCGCGTGGTGTCTATCACTACCCGGACATATTGCAAAGTAGACTGCACTGTCGGCCGACTCGCTTCGGTCGAGGACAGAGCCATTTCCCATAAGGAGCACATTCGTGGACGAGGCCCTCGCCAGAGCAGGCATCTTCCAAGGCGTCGAGCCCACCGCGGTGGCGGCTCTCGCCAAACAACTTCAGCCAGTGGACTTCCCGCGCGGTCACGTGATCTTCAACGAGGGTGAGCCCGGTGACCGGCTCTACATCATCACCTCCGGCAAGGTGAAGATCGGCCGCCGCTCGCCGGACGGCCGTGAGAACCTGCTGACCATCATGGGACCGTCGGACATGTTCGGTGAGCTGTCGATCTTCGATCCGGGCCCGCGCACCTCGACGGCCACCACCGTCACCGAGGTCCGCGCGGTCACCATGGACCGGGACGCGCTCAAGGCGTGGATCGATCAGCGCCCGGAGATCGCCGAGCAGCTGCTGCGGGTCCTCGCCCGTCGTCTGCGCCGCACCAACAACAACCTGGCCGACCTCATCTTCACCGATGTCCCCGGTCGCGTTGCCAAGGCGCTGCTGCAGCTGGCCCAGCGGTTCGGCACCCAGGAAGCGGGCGCGCTGCGCGTGACCCACGACCTGACCCAGGAAGAGATCGCCCAGCTGGTCGGCGCCTCGCGCGAAACCGTGAACAAGGCCCTGGCCGACTTCGCGCACCGCGGTTGGCTGCGGCTCGAGGGCAAGAGCGTGCTCATCTCCGACTCGGAGCGCCTGGCCCGCCGCGCGCGGTAGCTACAACTCGCACAACGTCTCTGGACCGGTCGCCATCAGAGCTGGCGACCGGTCCAGACATGTTTGCGCACCGGCTGCGACCGCGGCGATCGAGTGCACGGCGGTCGGCGCGCGGACCTGGATCAGGCACGGCCGCTCCGGCCCACCGACCGGGTGGACTGCCGTGGGCGCAGATAGTGAATCAGCCGTGAGCGCGGATATAGGCCAGCTGGGCCTTGACCGAGCTGCGGGCCGCGGGCCACAGCCGCTTGTCGACGTCCGCGTAGACCTTGGCGACGATGCGCAGCGATCCGGCGTCCGGGCCGAGCTCGGCGAGCGCGGCCCGAACCTGGTTCAGGCGCTCCTCGCGATGCCGGATGTAGTAGTCGATGACCGGCAGCGCGTCCGCGTGGTCCGGGCCGTGCGCGGGCAGCAGCACGCGACCGGGGGCGGCCTCGGCGAGGCGGCGCAGGGACTCGAGGTAGTCGGCCAGGGCGTCGTCGCGGGATTCGAGCACGGTGGTGCCCGAACCGAGCACGGTGTCGCCGGTGATCAGGGCGGCGTCGGCGTCGTCCGGGCCGTCGACCAGGAAGCTCAGCGAGTCCTCGGTGTGGCCGGGGGTGGCCAGCACGGTGATGCGCAGCCCGGCGGCCTCGATCACCTCACCGTCCGACAGGTTCGTACCCGTGCCGCGCAGGAACTTGGAAGCCTTGGCGCGCACCGGACTTCCGGTGGCCTCGACCAGGTGATCGATGCCGCCGGTGTGATCGGCGTGCTCGTGCGTGATGAGGATCAGCGCGACGTCACCGCCGGTCTCGCGCACGATCGCGGCGGTATGGTCGCGGTCCTTGGGTCCCGGGTCCACCACCACCCAGCCGGTGTGGCCCGGAGCGCGCAGCAGCCAGGTGTTGGTGCCCTGCAACGTCATTCCGCTGGGATTGTCGGCCAGCACGACGGCGGCGGACGGGGTCACGTGCCGCAGTTGCTCGTACGCGGGGTGAGTGAGGGTCATACCTTCGGTCCTAACGCGGGAGAGGCTGCGTGTCCATGCTTTGTCTCACTGCGCTTCTATTGTGCGCCAACCGGATTGGCGGGCGGCACACGCCACGGGTGACGTGCGCCGCAGGCGAGCTCACCGCACTTCGGCGATGAGTTCCACTTCCACCGGGGTGTTCTTGGGGAGCTCGGAGACGCCGACGGCCGAGCGCGCGTGCACGCCCGCCGCGCCGAAGACCTCGCCCAGGAAGTCCGACGAGCCGTTGATGACGACCGGCTGATCGGTGTAACCCGGTGCGGAGTTCACGAATCCGACGACCTTGACGATCCGCACGACGTTGTCGAGGCCGACCAGATCGTGCACGGCGGCCAGGGCGTTGAGGGCGCACAGGCGCGCGGCCTCGGCGGCCTGCTCGGTGCTGACCTCGGCGCCGACCTTGCCGGTCACCGTCAGCTGCCCGTCCACGAACGGCAGCTGGCCGGAGGTGTAGACGAGATTGCCGGTGCGGATGGCCGGGATGTACGAGGCCACGGGCGCGGCCACCGCGGGAATGGTGAACCCGAGCTTGTCGAGATTCGCCGCCCAGTCGGTCGCGGGGGCGCTCACTTCTTGGGGCGCTTCAGGTAGGCGACGTGCTGCTCACCGGTCGGGCCGGGCAGCACGGAGACGAGCTCCCAGCCGTCGGAGCCCCACTGATCCAGGATCGCCTTGGTGGCATGCGTCAACAGCGGCACGGTCGCGTATTCCCAAGCGGTCAACTCACTCATGCGGTGAGATTAGCCCCGGCCGCACGGGCTTCGTACCCCGGGACCTCCGGACTCGGTGCGGTATCGGGAAATACCGCTTTCCAGAGTGGTGTATCAGACAGTCGGTGTCTCTTATGGGCAGGAACAAGGAACGGGTTATAGGCTCGCGAGCGTGGGAGTACCGATAGCAGTGCCCGTTTCGGTTGAGCCGGGGGTCGAAGCAGGTTGGCCGGAGCGGGCGGACAAGGCCCGCCTGCACTATGTGTCCGGAAAGGGGGGAACCGGGAAGTCCACCGTCGCAGCCGCTCTGGCGCTGGCACTCGCGGCGGGGGGCCGCCGCGTGCTGCTGGTCGAGGTCGAGGGCAGGCAGTCCATCGCCCAGCTCTTCGATCTGCCGCCGCTGCCGCCCACCGAGACCCGCATCGCGACCGCCGACGGCGGCGGCGAGGTGCTGGCGCTGGCCCTGGACGTCGAGCACGCCTTCCTGGAATACCTCGACATGTTCTACAACCTCGGCTTCGCGGGCCGGGCGATGCGCCGGGTCGGCGCGATCGAGTTCGTCACCACCATCGCACCGGGTCTGCGCGACGTCATCCTGACCGGCAAGATCAAGGAGTGCGCGGTCCGGTCCGACAAGGCCGGTAAACCGGTGTATGACGAAATAGTCATCGACGCGCCGCCCACGGGCCGGATCGCGAGCTTCCTGGACGTCACCCAGGCGATGGCGGAGATCGCCGGCGGCGGGCCGATCCAGACCCAGGCGGACGGGGTCTCCAAGCTCCTGCACTCGCCGCAGACCATGATCCACCTGGTGACCCTGCTGGAGGCGCTGCCGGTGCAGGAGACCGCCGACGCGGTCGCCGAACTCACCGCCAACGACCTCAACATCGGCACCGTCATCG
The DNA here is from genome assembly GCF_053645575.1 of Nocardia sp. NPDC055321. NCBI lineage: Bacteria > Bacillati > Actinomycetota > Actinomycetes > Mycobacteriales > Nocardiaceae > Nocardia > Nocardia sp. NPDC055321. Next base: position 99,115 of record NZ_JBSHMS010000015.1, on the reverse strand, counting down.
TGAACCGCGCCAGCGAGGGCCTGCTGCCGCGCGAGCTGCGGGCCAAGGCCGCCGAGGGCCAGCTCGACACCGACGCGCTGCGCGCCGGGCTCGCCGAGGCCGGAATCACCCTGTCCGACGCCGACTTCCAGGGCCTGGTCGAGGAGACCGTGGAGCACTCCGCGCGCCTGCAGGCGCAGGACGAGAACGCCGCCGACCTCGCGCAGGTCGACATTTCCCGGTTGTACCTGCCGTCGCTGGCCGACGGCATCGACCTGGGCGGGCTCTACGAGCTGGCCGAGCACTTGAGCGCACAGGGAGTTCGCTGACCATGATCGTTCCGGCTGCCACCGTCCCCCTGGACATCAACAGGATCATCGCCGACCCGACCGCGCGCATCGTGGTGTGCTGCGGCTCGGGCGGCGTCGGCAAGACGACCACCGCCGCCGCCATCGCGCTGCGCGCCGCCGAGGCGGGCCGCAAGGTCGTGGTGCTGACCATCGACCCGGCGCGCCGGCTGGCGCAGTCGCTCGGGGTCAGCGACCTGGGCAACACCCCGCAGCAGGTCGAACTGGCCGAGGGCGCCAAGGGTCAGCTGTTCGCCATGATGCTGAACATGCGCCGCACCTTCGACGAGATGGTGCTCGAGCACACCAGCCCGGACAAGGCGGAGCAGATCTTCGCCAATCCGATCTATCAGACCGTCGCGTCCTCCTTCGGTGGCACCCAGGAGTACATGGCGATGGAGAAGCTCGGGCAGCTGGCGAGCAAGAAGGAGTGGGACCTGATCGTGGTCGACACTCCCCCGTCCCGCAACGCCCTGGACTTCCTGGACGCGCCCAAGCGCCTGGGTAACTTCCTCAACGGCAAGATGATCCGGGTCATCATGGCCCCGGGCCGCGGTGTCGGGAAGCTCGTCGCCGGTGCCATGAGCCTGGCCCTGCGCGGGGTCTCGACCATCGTCGGCGGGCAGCTGCTCAAGGACGCCTCGGTGTTCCTGCAGTCGCTCGAATCCATGTTCGGCGGCTTCCAGGATCGCGCGGATCGCACCTACGCCATGCTCTCGCGGCCGGGCACGCACTTCATCGTGGTCGCGGCGGCCGAGCCGGACGCGCTGCGCGAGGCGTCGTTCTTCGTGGACCGGCTCTCGACCGACAAGATGCCGCTGGCCGGACTGGTGCTGAACCGCACGCATCCGGTGCTGAGCTCGCTCTCGCCGCAGCAGGCCCAGGTCGCCGCAGATCGGCTGGCTCCGGAGGGGACGACCGAGGACGACGCCGAGGCGCCCGCGGCGCTGGCCGCCGCGGTGCTGCGCATCCACGCGCAGCGGGCGCTGACCGCCAAGCGGGAACAGCATCTGCTGCAACGGTTCACCGGCGCGCATCCGCGGGTGCCGATCGCGGCGGTGACGGCGCTGCCGTTCGAGGTCGCCGACGTCGAGGCGCTGCGGGCGGTGGCCGATCAGCTGGCCGCGGCGGGCGCCGCGACACGCCCGGCCTGACGGTGATCGTGAAATTACGTCAACCGGTCTGGCAAACCACGAGCTGAGTGCCCGAAGAGGTGTTTTTGCCCGTTCTTACCCCGGAAACGGACCGAGCCCGCAATCGCGGGCTCGGTCCGTTCTGCTTTGGGGGATACGAGTTACATGGCGACTTTCTGCGTCCTCTGGACCCGGAAGAAGTCGGACCAGGAGGTCACCTCGGGATGCTGCTTGAGCAGCGCCCGGCGCTGACGTTCGGTCATGCCGCCCCACACACCGAACTCGACTCGGTTGTCGAGGGCATCGGCACCGCACTCCATCAGGACCGGGCAGTGCCGGCAGATGGTGGCCGCTTTGCGCTGCGCTGCGCCACGCACGAAAAGCTGGTCGGGATCCACTTCCTTGCATCGGGCCTGGGCAACCCAGGCAATACGTGCTTCGGCCTGCTCCACGTCCAGTCGAGCGATCGGGGTAGTCATATGCATTTGGTGTGCCCCTTTGCAGTCCGAACACCGGGTCACGGCGCTCCAGAATCGCGTGTGCAGCGCGCAGATACCCAACCCCACTGCGAACTGCACCACATTCCACTTTGAGTGTTAGCTCTATCACACTGGGTTCTCAATCTAGGTAATGAGGCGTCGCCAGCGCAAGACCGTCCCGAGATTTTCTGGTACGCCCGTCCACGCATTCGTCACCAAAAACCGGTCAGTCGGCACCTTTCCGGCGAATGGACACTCGTCCCGGGCGGACGCCGGGCGACGGAAAGGGCAATTAGGCTAGGGCTCGTGCCGATCACACGAACGCTCGCGAGACTGGCCGGCAGTTGCACGCTGGCAGCCGTCCTCCTCGCCGGGTTGCTGTTCCCTCTGGCCGGCGGTTTCGGGTATATCTCCAACCGAGCCGCCGACGCCGTAGACAACGTCTCCGCCGAACTGGTGGAAGGCACGGTCCCGGCGGTGTCGACGATGGTCGATGTGAACGGCACGCCGTTCGCGTGGCTGTACGAGCAGCGCCGCTTCGAGGTGCCCAGCGACCAGATCTCCAACGACATGAAGCTGGCGCTGGTCTCGGTCGAGGACAAGCGCTTCGCCGACCACGGTGGCGTCGACTGGCAGGGCACCTTCCGCGCCTTCCTGACCAACACCTCCGGCGGTGAGGTGCAGCAGGGCGGTTCCACCATCGACCAGCAGTACGTGAAGAACTACCTGCTGCTCGTGGTGGCCAAGACCGACGCCGAACGCCGCGCCGCCATCGAGACCACCCCCGCCCGCAAGATCCGCGAGATCCGGATGGCGATGACCCTGGAGAAGGAGCTCACCAAGGACGAGATCCTCACCCGGTATCTGAACCTGGTCCCGTTCGGCAACTCCTCCTACGGGATCCAGGACGCCGCGCAGACCTACTTCGGCATCGACGCCAAGAACCTCAACATCGTGCAGTCGGCCATGCTCGCGGGCATGGTGCAGTCCAGCTCCAAGCTGAACCCGTACACCAACCCCAAGGGCGTGCTCGAGCGCCGGAACACCGTGCTGGACACCCTGATCCAGAACGTCCCGAATCAGGCCGACACGTTCCGCGCGGCCAAGTCCGAGCCGCTGGGCGTGCTGCCCGAGCCCAAGGGCCTGCCGCGCGGCTGCATCGCGGCGCAGGATCGCGGATTCTTCTGCGACTACGCGCTGCAGTACCTGGCCAACGCGGGCATCAGCCGCGATCAGATCGACAAGGGCGGCTACCTGATCCGCACCACGCTGGACCCCGACGTCCAGAACGCCGCCAAGGCGGCCGTGGTGGCGCACGCCGACCCGAATCTGGGTGACATCGCCGAGGTCATGAACATCGTGAGCCCCGGACAGGACGCGCATCCGCTGCTCGCCATGGTCTCCAGTCGCACCTACGGCCTGGACGGCAACGCCAACCAGACCGTGCAGCCGCAGCCGTATTCGCTGGTCGGCGACGGCGCGGGCTCGATCTTCAAGCTCTTCACCACGGCCGCGGCCATGGAGAAGGGCCTGGGCATCAACGCCCAGCTGGACGTGCCCGGCCGCTTCGAGGCGCAGGGCCTGGGCAACGGTGGCGCCAAGGGCTGCCCGCCGGCGACCTACTGCGTCGAGAACGCGGGCAAGTACAAGTCGCCGATGTCGGTGACCGAGGCGCTGGCCACCTCCCCGAACACCGCGTTCGTCAAGCTGATTCGCGATGTCGGAGTGGCCCCGACCGTCGATATGGCCGTGCGCCTGGGCATGCGGTCCTACACCCAGCCCGGCACCTCGGGCCACGGCAACCAGAGCCTCGCGGACATGATCAAGGAACAGAACCTGGGCTCGTTCACCCTGGGCCCGGTCGCGATCAATCCGCTGGAGCTGTCGAACGTGGCGGCGACCATCGCCTCCGGCGGCAAGTGGTGCCCGCCGACCCCGATCCGCGAGGTCGTCGACCGCGGCGGCAAGAACGTGCCGCTCACGCAGCAGGCGTGCGAGCAGGTCGTCGAGCCGGGTCTGGCCAACACCCTGGCCAACGCCATGAGCAAGGACGACATCAGCGGCACGGCGGCGGGCGCGGCCCGGGCCGTGAACTGGAACGCGCCGCTGTCGGCCAAGACGGGTACCACCGAGAGCCACCGGTCCTCGGCGTTCCTGGCGTTCACCAACTCGCTGGCCGGTTCGGCCTACATCTACGGTGACAGCCCGACGCCGGGCGAGATCTGCTCGTTCCCGCTGCGGAACTGCGGCAGCGGTGACCTGTTCGGCGGTAACGAGCCCGCTCGGTCGTGGCTGAGCGCGGTCCGGGACGTGCTCGGCAAGTTCCCGCCGCCGGGCCTGCCGCCGCTGGACGACAAGTACGTGCGCGGGTCGAACAACGCCCAGATTCCGGACGTCATCGGCCTGCAGCAGGGCGAGGCGAACGCGAAGCTGATCGCGGCGGGCTTCCAGGTGTCGGTGGCCTCGGCGCCGGGCGCCGGGAAGGGCACGGTGGTGAGCATGTCGCCGGACGGGTCGGCGATCCCGGGTTCGGTGATCACCATCTACGTCAGCGACGGGACCATGCGGCCGGCGCCGCAACCGGACGAACCGGCGCCGTCGGTGCCCGGATTGCCCGGGATAACCATTCCGCGCCTGCCGCCGATCCCCATCCCGATCCCGATCCCCCGCTGATCGGAACGATCGTCCGCGAACGATCCGGTCCCTGACGATCAGAGGCCCCTCGCCTGTCCGGCGAGGGGCCTCTGTCGTGCACGCGCCCTCAGGCGCGGATGCCGCTCACAGCCGGTCCTTCACGGCCTTGGAGACGCGGGAGCCGTCGGCGCGGCCCGCGGCGAGCGCGGTGGCGATCTTCATGACCTGGCCCATCTGGCGCATGCCCGGGCGCTCGCCGTTCTCCTCGGCGACCTGCGCGATGGCGGTGTCGGCGATGTCGGCGACCTCGGCCTCGGTCAGCTGGGTGGGCAGGTACTCGTCGATGACGGCCTCTTCGGCGCGCTCGTTGGCGGCGAGTTCACCACGCCCGGCCTGCTCGTAGACGACGGCGGCCTCGTTGCGCTTCTTGGCCTCCTTGGCCAGGACCGCGAGCACCTCGGTATCGGACAGTTCCCGCGCCTGCGAACCCGCGACCTCGGCGGTCTGGATGGCGGCCAGCAGCATGCGCACGGTGTTCAGGCGCAGTGCGTCCTTGGCCTTCATCGCGGTGGTGAGATCGGCCCGCAGCTTGGATTTGAGTTCCGACATGGCCGCCACGGTACCGCTGAACACCCGCGACGCTGTACGCATTTTCTGCGGGTCGCCTATTCTGGGCAAATGCCCGTCATCTCGACCGCCACCCTTCGCCGTACCGCCCTGGGCGCCGCGGGGACCGCCGTCGCCGGAATCGGTTACGCGACGCTCATCGAGCGCAACGCCTTCACCCTGCGTGAGGCGACGCTGCCGGTACTGGAACCGGGTAAGCCGTCGCTTCGTGTGCTGCACATCTCCGACCTGCACATGATGCCGGGTCAGAAGCTGAAACAGGCGTGGTTGCGCGAACTGGACCGGCTGGAGCCGGATCTGGTGGTGAACACCGGCGACAACCTCTCGCACATGAAGTCGGTGCCCGCGGTGGTGCAGGCGCTCGGCGGGCTGCTGGGCCGGCCGGGGCTGTTCGTGTTCGGGTCCAACGACTACTTCGCGCCGGTGCCGAAGAACCCGCTCAAGTACTTCAAGAAGGACCACAAGCGGGTCCTGGGCGATCCGCTGCCCTGGCAGGACATGCGGGCCGCGTTCACCGAGCGGGGCTGGCTGGACCTGACCCACGTGCGCCGCGACATCGAGGTGTCCGGGGTGCGGATCTCGACCGCGGGCGTGGACGATCCGCATTTGCGGCGCGATCGCTACGACACCGTGGCCGGGGCGCCGAATCCGCTGGCGGACTTGAGCATCGGGCTCACGCACTCCCCCGAGCCACGGGTGCTGGATCGGTTCGCGGCCGACGGATACGACCTGGTCATGGCCGGGCACACGCACGGCGGCCAGTTGGTGCTGCCGGGGTTCGGCGCGCTGGTCACCAACTGCGGGATCGACCGGGCGCGGGTGAAGGGGCCGTCGAAGTGGGGCGCCCACATGCGGCTGCACGTCTCGGCCGGCCTGGGCACCTCGCCGTGGGCGCCGTACCGTTTCTGCTGCCGTCCGGAGGCCACGCTGGTGACCCTGGTCAGCGCGCCGCCCAAGAAGCCCGTCTCGGAGTCGGGCCGCGGGCGTACCGCGCCGGAGGCTGTCGCGCGATAGGCGTTTACAGCGATATACAACGCGGTATGTAGTCGAGGACGGGGACAAACCGTGACCAGTGGTAATGACCGCACCGATGATCCGGCCGCCGGCGGGCCGGATCCGAACTGGTGGCAGGGTACGCCAGCGGCGGATTCGCCGTGGCAGCAGAATCCGCCATCGGGCAGCAATCCCGGTGCGCAGCAGGCGGATCCGACGTGGGTAGCGCAGCCGACGACGCCGTTCCCGGGTGGGCAGCAGTACGGGCCGGGGCCCGATCCGTATCAGCAGCAGCCGTATTCGGGGCAGCAGCCGTACCAGTCGGCTCCGGCGCAGCCGGCCTACGGTCCGCAGTACGGGCAGCAGCCCGCCTACGGGCAGCCGGGGTACGGGCAGCAACCGCCGCAGCAGCCGCCGTACGGTGCGCCGCCCGGCGGGGGCGGTAACAAGGGCTGGCTGTTCGCGGGCATCGGTGTGCTGGTGGTGGCGGTCATCGGCGCGGTGGTGACGGTGGTGCTGGTGAACGGGAGTTCGGACGAGCCCTCGGCGCAGTCCAAGACGACGCCCTCGCTGATCAGCGCGCTGACCACCGAGAATTCACCGTCGGCCAAGCCGACCGCGCCCAAGTCCACGACGACCAAGGCGGGTGCGCCGTCGGCGGTGATCCCCGGCTACCAGGTGGTGTCGATTCCGGATAACGGTGCGGCGTACGACATTCCGAAGAGCTGGGCGGTCGATCGGACCGCGCAGTCCACGATCGGCGCGGGCGCGGATCAGATTCCGATGGCGGGGCTGGCGCAGGACGGCGTCGACTACTGCCCGGATTACGTGCGCACCAACATCTTCCTGAGTCAGTCGGAGGAGACCGATCCGGGCGCGGCCGCCGCGGACATCGGCATGAAGCTGAGCCGCATCGGCTGGCCGACCACCACCGGCGCGACTCCCGGTGCGGCCGAGGCGTTCTCGTCGTCGGATGGCTCGCTGTCCGGCATCTACCAGGAGTTCAAGGGCAGCGCGCCGGTGCAGACCGCGGGCTGTGCCTCGACCTTCACCGTCTACACCTTCGCCTTCCCCGGCGAGGAGGGCGCGTTCGTGTTCACCATCGCGGCCGATACCGGGGTGGCGGACGCGGTGGATACGACGATGGCGAAGAAACTGCTCGCCTCGATCCGCCCGATCTAGCGGGCGGGCCGGGCGGCACTCGTCCGACAGGGGGTCCGACGATGACCGGTGACGAACGGGACCGGAGTGATCCGGACCGGACCGACGTGCAGGCGGATTGGTGGCAGGGGCCACCGGCTCCGGGGTCACGGTGGGAGTCGCCGCATACGGTGCCGCCCGCGCGCGACGCGGTGCCGCCGCCTCCCCCACCGCCGCCGGCGCCGAGCCCGGGTCCGGCGCGGCGGGCCGAGCCGACCACGCAGCAGCCGTTCGTGCCGCCGCCGGACACCGGTCCGCCGCGGCGTCCGTACGCGACGGGGCGGCCCGATCCCGTTCGGACGGGACCGAATCCGGCGGTGGGCGCGCCGCCGCCGCGCTATCCGACCGGTCCGGGCGTTCCGATCGGCCCGGGACCGTATGCGACGGGCCCGAATTCGTATTCGCAGTTCCGAAATCCGCAGCCGCCCTACGGTTCCGGCCGGCCGCCGTCGAACGCGCGCGTCTGGATCTACGCCGGTGTCGGGGCGCTCGTGGTGGCGCTGGTGGCGGTGATCTCGTTCGTCGTCGTGACCCGCGAGTCCGGCGGGCAGGGGCTCGGGACGACGACCGCCGCCCCGACCACCACCTCCCGCACGACCACGACGACGACGAGTGCCGTGCCCGACCCGGTCATCGCCGGGTATCAGGTGGTGGTGCCGAACGATCTGCGGACGGCCTGGGACGTTCCGGCGGACTGGACCGTCGACACCAGCCACTCGAGTATGAATTCGGCCACCGATTCGGTGCCGGTGGCGGGGCTGGCCTACGAGGGCTCGGGCTACTGCACCGACAACGTCCGCACCCAGATGTTCCTGACCCAGACGAAGATCGCGGACACCGCGGCGGCGGCCGCCGACATCGCGACCCGGATGGCCCGGATCGGCTGGACCACAAACACTTCCATCGTTCCGGGCGTCGCCGAGCCGTTCGATTCCGCCGATCATTCGCTGCACGGGGTCTACCTGGAGACGACCGGCACCTTCACCGCGGCCGACGCGACCTGCGCCAAGACGTTCGCCGTGCACACGTTCGCGGTCTCCGGCGGCGACGAGGGCGCCCTGGTGCTGGCGATCGGCGCCGACACCGGCGTGGACCGCGCCGTGACCCGCGACTTCGCCCGCCGCCTACTCGCCACCCTCCGCCTGTTTTAGCCCCCTGACCACCCGATTTAGCATCAACCCCACCCATCGGTTAAGCTACTGCAGGTTCGCCTCACGGGGTGTGGCGCAGCTTGGTAGCGCGCTTCGTTCGGGACGAAGAGGTCGCAGGTTCAAATCCTGTCACCCCGACGTGTTGGTTGAGACACAGGAAAGGCCCTGACCATTGGTCAGGGCCTTTTCGCTTGTCCGGGACCGCTAGGAGAGCCGGGTGCTGCTCGCGGATCAGAACGAGCCGGTGCTCGGCTTGGTGGCGCCGACGGTCACCGAGTAGTCCTTGCCTTTCACCTGATCCCAACTGTTCTTGGTGGTGCCGCAGAAGCCGGTCAGCTGATAGGTGCCGGGTGCCAGGCCGGAGCGGACGGGCTTGATGGTCTGGCCGGGGCCCGCCATGCCGGACGGGTCGTGTTCGGTGAACTCGTGCACCGAGCCATCGAGGGCGATGACGGCCCAGCAGACTCCCGAGCCGTTCGGGTTGTGGATGGTGGCCGTGATCTGGTCGGCCGCGGTGGCTTCGAACGACAGCTGCGGCGCCTCGATCGGTGCGGCGGTCGCGTGACCGCTGAAAAGAACAGTACTGAGAGTGCCCATCGCGGCGATGGCGATGGCTCCCCTTCCAACACTCGACATGGCTGCATTCTGACACGGCGGACCGACAGAACAAGATCGAATCGTGATCGGTGTTCTTTCTGGGTCAGATTGCGGTGCAACAGATTTGATGACCGATTCGGAGGCGCCGGGGTTCGAGCTACCGACTGTCCGAGCCCTGCGCGCGAGCCTCCCCGGCGACCGGTCGATCCCGGTCCGGCGCGAGAGCCGGATCACAGTCCCGGGCTGTCACGTTTCGGGTGGCCCAACCGTCTAGGTTTCGTCATCGACACGGCGATACGAGGAGGTGCGGCATGCGAGTGCTGCTGGCGGGAGCTACCGGCGCGATCGGGCGGCCGCTGACCCGGGCCCTGGTGGCAGCGGGGCACGAGGTGCTCGCGCTGGCGCGCAGCGAGCAGACCGCGCGCGCCGCAGCGGGTTTGGGGGCGCGGGCCGTCCGGGCCGATGCCATGGACCGGGACGGGCTGCTGCGGGCGGTGGCGGATGTGCGGGCGGACGCGGTCATCCATCAGCTCACGGCGCTGACCAAGCCCAAGCGCACCCTGGACGCGAACGATCCCAGCACCCTGCTGCGCACGGTCGGCACCACCCACCTGCTGGAGGCCGCCGAAGTCGTTGGCGCGCACCGCTTCCTCACGCAGTCGATGGCACTCGGCTACGGCTACACCGACCACGGGGATCGCGTGCTGACCGAGGCCGACCCCTTCGCCGTCGCCCATGGCAATGCCGCCGACCCGGTGATAGCCGGCCTCGACTCCACCGAGTCCCAGGTGTTCGGCAACCCCCGCGTCGAGGGAATCGCCCTGCGCTACGGCCTCTTCTACGGCCCCGGCACCTGGTTCGACCCCACCCCCGGCGCCCGCCCCACCCCGGTCCCGTGGCGCGGCGGCGGGACCGTCTCCTGGATCCACGTGCACGACGCCGCCACGGCGACGGTCGCCGCCCTCGAACACGCCACCCCCGGCCACGCCTACAACGTCGTCGACGACTCCCCCGCCACCTGGCTGGACCTGGCCACCGCGGCCCGCCCCACCGCCCGCCCCATCCGCCTCCCCGGCGCCCTCCTGCGCCGCATGGTCCCCTATTTCGGCCCCCTGATGCTCGACACGACCCTGCGCGCCTCCAACGCCAAGGCCCGCGCCGATCTCGGCTGGGCTCCGACCTACCCGACCTACCGCGAGGGCATGGCGGCCGGTGCGAGCGCGGTGCGATCCTGACTGCCGGGGAGAAGCGCGCAGCGCTGCTCGAGGCGCTCGCCGGCCGATAGGATTGCCGATACCCGGGCCGGGAGGGCCCGGCCCGAGGTTCGTGAGGTGGGGCGTCCGTTGACGAAAGAGCCGACCGGAGAGGTGGTTTCCGCACCGGAACCGAGCCCCGATTCGCCGACACCGCGCTGGCAGCGGACCATCTGGATCCTCGCCGTTCTGCTGCTCTTCGCGGCGGGAATCGCCGCGGTCGCGTTCAGGAACGACCAGTTCTATCGGCTGAGTCGCTTCTCGCCGTGGCTCTTACCGGTCTGCTGGACAGCGTCTTTCGCCCTTCTCGTGGGTTTTGCTCCACGCCTGGCTCCCACTCGCAAACCGGTGTGGCTGACCGCCGCCGCCCTTCTCGGCCTCCCGACCCTGCTCCTGTGGCCAGCGGTGCTGATCATGTCCGGATTCGACGATGGCCCGACCCAGGTCACGTCTGTCCAGCCCAGCCCCGACGGCCGCGTCCACGCGGTCACCGAGACCTACTGGAACTCGATCGACCCGTCCTGCCGGGTCTGGCTCCGCGAGCCCGGCGGCCTCTTCGCCCGCGAGGTCCTGGTCTGGCACCGCGTCGATTCCAACTGCCCCGAAGTCAGTTTCCCCACCCCCACGACGATCAGCATCACCTACTACCCCGACCGGCCACCCTTCACCACGACCTTCGACCCCGACAACATGCGGGTGACCGAAACCTTCGCCTGGCCCTAGTGAGCACGCGACGACTTTCACGCGCGAATGCCCGCGAGAGCGGATTCGGATACCAGATGCCTAACCCGAAACCGGCTCGGCCATCAACGTGCCAGCCGAGCGCCCGGGGAGTCGAGTCCCCGACCCTCGTCGCCCGGCGAAGTGATCAGCCGGGGATCTTCGATACCTTCACACAGGTCTTCGAGGCCATGTGGGTGAGCGGGAAGGACATCGTCGACGAATGAGCGTGGACGCGAGCGGGCTGCTCGAGATCGCCAGGCGGGCAGCGGATATCGGGGCCGAACTCCTGCGGACCTCGGCGCCGGGGCGGGTTGAGAAGAAGGGGGACCGGGACTTCGTCACGGAGGTCGACCGCCGGATTCAGCGGGCGATACGGGACTACCTCGCCGAGGCCACGCCGCATATCGACTTTCTGGGGGAAGAGTCCGGCACTGGCGGCGGGGACCCGGAACGATCCGAAGCCGTCTGGATTCTGGACCCGATCGACGGGACCTCGAATTTCATTCATGGACTGCCGCTTTCGGCGGTCTCGCTGGCGCTCGCCCAGGCCGGGGCGTCGACGATCGGCGTGATCGTGGCACCGTTCCTGGACCTGGAGTACTACGCCGCGAGCGGCGGTGGCGCGTACTGCAACGACCGCAGGATTCGAGTCAGCGACACCATCGAACTGAGCAATTCCATTGTCTCACTCGGCGATTACGCAACAGGTGCGGGCTCGTCCGACAGGAACGCGCGGCGGATCGCGCTCACCGCACGCCTCGCCGAGTCGGTCGAACGAGTCCGAATGTTCGGGACGGCGGCGCTCGATCTCGCATGGGTTGCCGAGGGGCGAACCGACGCCTGCGTCATCTCATCGAACAAACCGTGGGACACCGCGGCCGGGGTACTGATAGCCCGCGAGGCCGGAGCGATAGTCACCGACTTCGGCGGCGCTGCACACTCTTTCGCGTCTGCCGACACGGTGGCGGCAACCCCGGCGGTTTCCGCCCACCTATTGAAGCTCATCGAGCCGACCCCCAGCCGGTCCTGAACAGGCTCAGCGGTTCCGGGCCACCCGTGCGACGCGGGCGGAGGTGGCGGCGGGGGTGTTCATGCCCTTCTCGACCCGGCGGGTGAGGCGCCAAGTGACCACCTCACCCAAGGGCGTGTCGGGGGACTTGCGCCAACTCCGGGTGACCCACATGGACATCGTCGTGGTCAGGGACAGGTCGGCTACGGCGGCGGCATCGAGGGAGAGCGGGCCGGTCGCCGTCGCCAACTGCTGGGTTTCGCGGCGGCGGTCGGCGCGGTTGGGGACGCGTTTGTTGCGCGCGATGTTCTTGCGGGAGCTCTTGTCGTTCTCGCCGTAGGTGTTGCGGCGGTCGCGGGCGTACGAGAGGGCCTTCTTCTCCTGGGGGCTCTTGCGCGACATCGGGATCCGTCTCTGATCTGCTGCGGCCGGCACGGGCGGCCCGGAAGTTCGGGGGGCGTGGAGGCGGGGATCGAACCCGCGACCGTCACATTGCAGATGAGAGCTCTACCAACTGAGCTACTCCACGCCCCGTGAGAACCGTAGTGGGAGGGGCTGGGCGGGGCCACTGAATTCCGGTGCCGGGTGGCAGCTCAGACGGCGGCGGGCCGAGGCGAGCTGCGCCGAGGTGGTGGGCGTGGGCGGTGAGCGGGGCGCCAGGCCACATCATCAGCGCGGGACAGTTGATGGTGACCGCACAGTGTCCTTGAGCGCGTCCCGGCGAAACAACCGACCCCGCAACCGATTCCGGCGGCGGGGTCGCTGTTCGAGACAGGGTTCTCAGCCCAGATGCAGGCGCTTCATCAGCCGCAGTGTCATCAACGTGCTCTTGAGCTGCTTCTCGTACGGCATGCCCGCGCGCGCGGCCAGGATCTGCTTCTTCTGCACGCCGATGTTGATCGTGTCGGTGTACTTGAGAATCCCCGCGGCACCGTGCCGGGTGCCCACGCCGGACGCCTTGACCCCGCCCGAGGGTGTGCCCTTGGCCGCGTAGGTGGTCACGAAGCCGTCGTTGATGTTGATCGCGCCGGAGTCGATCTTGTTCGCGATGCGCCCGGCCCGCTCCAGATCCCCCGCCCACACACTGGCGTTGAGCCCGTACGCGGTGTCGTTGGCCAGGCGAATGCCCTCTTCGTCACTACCGAACTTGTAGATCGACACCACCGGCCCGAAGGTCTCGAGGGTGGCCAGCGACATGTCGGGGGTGACGCCGGTGAGCACGGTCGGCTCGTAGAACGCGGGGCCGATGTCGGGCCGGGGCTTGCCGCCGGTGACGATGGTCGCGCCCTTCTCGCGGGCCTCCTCGACGTGCGCGGAGACCCGCTCCATGTGCTCGACCGAGACGAGCGAACCGATTTCGGGATCGAAGTCGTAGGTGGCGCCCGCCTTGGCGCCCAGTTCTTCGGCCGCGGCGACGAAGCGGCGCACGAACTCGTCGTACACCTTGTCCTGCACGTAGATTCGCTCGATGTGCATGCACGCCTGCCCGGTGTTGCCGAACACCGCGAAGGTGGCGCTGGGGATGCACTCGTCGAGGTTCACGTCGTCGAGCACCAGCATCGGGTTCTTGCCGCCGAGTTCGAGCGAGCAGCCGATGAGGTTCTGCCCGGCCTGCGCGCCGATGGTGCGACCGGTGTTGGTGGAGCCGGTGAACATGACGAAGTCGACGTTGTCGATGATCGTCGGCCCGACGTCGGGCCCACCGCCGCACACGACCTGAACCAGCCCGCGCGGCAGGCCGGCCTTGTGCAGCAGTTCGATGCCGAACAGCGTGCACAGCGCGGTCTTGTTGTCCGGCTTGAGCACCAGGCCGTTGCCCGCCATGAGCGCCGGGGCGGAATCGGACATGGAGATGGCGAAGGGGAAGTTCCACGGCGCGATGACCGCGACGACGCCCTTGGGCCGGTGTTCCTCGGTGGAGCTGGTGATGACCGGCATGGGCCCGCTGCGCTTGCGGGAGCGCAGGGTCTTCTTCGCGGTCTTGAGGTAGTGCGCGATGACCATCGGGGTGTCGCACGCCTCTTCGATGGCCATGCGACGAGCCTTACCGCAGCCGATCTGAATCAGATCGGCGATGGTCTCGATCTCGGAGAGGATGAGTTCGTGTGCGCGTTCGAACACCTCGAGCCGCTGCTCGAGCGGCCGGCGGGCCCATTCGGCCTGGGCGGCGCGCGCGGTCTCGACCGCGAGCTGCACGTCCTCGGGCGAGGACTGCGGCAGCTGCCCGACGATGTCTCCGGTGTAGACCTCGATCATGTCGTACGGATCGCGGGCGTCGCCCGCCTTGCCCGCGGTAACCATGGCGGTGAGCCGGTTGACCAGGGATTCCGTGACGCGTGGGGGCAGCTTGGCCCGGGAGCCGCGCTGCGTGCTCGTTGTGCTCATGGCGTTCTCTCCATAACTTGCCGCCCGTGACGGCGGTCACCCATGATTCAAACTAGAACACGTTATTGTTCAGGACAACGGCGCGGGGTAGTTTCGTCCCCGAATCTGCGGAAAGAAAGGTCGGCGATGACGACAGCCACTGCTGAAACAAGTAGCAATACCGAGCCTCATGCTCTCGTGGAGAAGCGCGGGGCGACGCTCATCGTCACCATGAACCGCCCCAGCGCCCGCAACGCTCTCACCGGCGAGATGCTCGCCATCATGACAGCGGCGTGGGAGCGCGTCGACAGCGATCCGGAGATCCGCTCCTGCGTGCTGACCGGTGCGGGCGGCTCGTTCTGCGCAGGCGCGGACCTGAAGAACATGGCCAAGAACGATCCGAGCGCGGGCATGGCGGCCGGCAGCGCCTTCGATCCCACCCGCATGCCGGGCCTGCTCAAGGGCTACCGCCTGAGCAAGCCGCTCATCGCCGCGGTCGAGGGTCCCGCCATCGCCGGCGGCACCGAGATCCTGCAGGGCACCGACATCCGCATCGCCGGCGAGAGCGCCAAATTCGGTATCTCCGAAGCGAAGTGGAGCCTGTTCCCGATGGGCGGCTCGGCCGTGCGGCTGCCGCGCCAGATCCCGTACACCGTGGCCGCCGAGCTGCTGCTGACCGGCCGGCACATCACCGCCGCCGAGGCGCTGGGCTTCGGCCTGATCGGCCACGTGGTGCCGGACGGCACCGCGCTGGACAAGGCCCTCGAGATCGCCGAGCTGATCAACAACAACGGCCCGCTCGCGGTGCAGGCCATCCTGAAGGTCATCCGCGACACCGAGGGCATGCACGAGGAAGAGGCGTTCAAGATCGACGCCAAGGTCGGACTGCCGGTCTTCCGCAGCCAGGACGCCAAGGAGGGCCCGCGCGCCTTCGCCGAGAAGCGCAAGCCCAATTTCACCGGCCAGTAAGAACTTTGGGGCGACCCCCGAATGAGCGGGTCCGCCGGGTACGACCCGGCGGACCCGCGAACCCGGGCGCACCTCCACCCTGCAGGAGGTGCGCCTAACGGGCGATGAGCTCCTCGCCGAGGAAGCCACCCGACTGATGACTCCACAGCTGCGCGTACATCCCTTCCGCGTGCAGCAGGTCAGCGTGGGTGCCGGCTTCGACGATTCGCCCGTGATCGAGCACCACCAGCCGATCCATACCGGCCACGGTGCTCAACCGGTGCGCGACCACCAGCGCCGTACGCCCATCCATCAGTTCCCAGAGCGCCTGCTGCACCAGCTTCTCGCTCTCGGAATCGAGGGCGCTGGTGGCCTCGTCCAACAGCAGGATCGGCGCGTCCCGCAGGATCGCCCGCGCGAGGGCGACCCGCTGGCGTTGCCCGCCGGAGAGTTTCACCCCGCGCTCGCCGAGCAGGGTTTCCATGCCCTGCGGTAGCGATTCGGCGAACTCGGTGACGTGCGCGGCTTCGGCGGCCCGCTGGATGTCGGCGTCGGTGGCGCCGGGTCTGGCGAAGCGGATGTTCTCCCGCAGGGTGCGGTGGAACATGGCCGGATCCTGTGGCACGTAGGCGATCTGGCTGCGCAGGTCGTGCTGGCGCAGGCGCGAGATGTCCTGCCCGCCGATGCTGATCGTGCCGCCGTCGATGTCCATCATGCGCAGCAGCAGCTGGGTGAGCGTGGTCTTGCCGCCGCCCGAGCGCCCGACCAGGCCCAGCTTGGTCCCGGCGGGGACGTCCAGATCCAATCCGGTGAACAGCGGCTCGTTTCCCGCGTGCGCGAATTCGACCCGGTCGAATCGCACCCCGGACCCCGTGGGCCGCAAAGGTTCCGGATCCGGCGCGTCGACCACGGTCGGCGGCTTCAGCAGCAGTTCGGTGTACTGCGCCGCCTCGGTGAGCACCGTTTCCAGTCGCCGGTAGATCTGGTTGAACCGGAACATGATTCCGGTGGCGTTCCAGTAGTAGGTGAAGGCCACCATGATCACTTCGACGCGCGCGTGCCCGCCGCCGATGTTCACCGCGATGAGCAGGCCGAGCACATTGGTGATCACCACCAGCGGCACGATGGCGGTGTCGATGCGCAGGTTCGCGTAGTCCCAGGACCGAATGGCCTTGCGCCGCTGCCACGCGACCCGCCGCCGGTGTTCGGCCGCCTCCAGGGGTTCGGCCCCGAAGGCGCGCACCACCTGCATGTTGGCCAGGCTGTCGGCGACGTGCCCGGACACCAGCGCGATGGCCGCCTCGCGCTCGTCGACCAGCTCCTGCCGGCGCCGGATGAGCGGGGTGATGACCAGGCAGGTCAGCGCGATCATCCCGATCAGTACCACCACCAGCATCGGGTCGTAGCGCCACAGCACCACCGCCGCGAAGGTCAGCGGCAGCAGGGCGGCCACGATCTCGAAGGCGATGGTGTCGACGAACTGCTCGAAGCGGGTGGCGAAGCTCAGCGCCCGCTTGGTGAGCGATCCGGCGAAGTTGTCGTGGAAGAACGCCGCGTCCTTGGCCAGCAGTTCGTCCATGGCCGTGATGTAGAGGTCTTCGATGCCGTAGGCGTCCACCCGGTTGAGGCAGTGAATTCCTATGCGCCACAGGATTTCCGAAATCAGCAATATCGCGGCGAAGCCGATGACGAACGGCAGCAGCGCGTCCGCGCCGGAGTCGCCGCCCTCGGCCACCCGCCCGACGAGCACGGCGACCAGGAGCGCGGCGATGTAGTTCTGGCAGATGTTTCCCAGTGCCGGCGCCAGCATGGCTATGGCCGACAACAACTTTCGCTTCTTGAATTCCCGCCCGTAGTACCGCAGGACCAGTCCTATCGCGGGCGCGCGTGAGCTCATCCGTCCCCTCTCTCGAATGGTTTCCGAGCAGTGCAGAAGGGATATCGTCCCGCGCCCGCGAACGGCGGGCCAGCGATTATTAGCTGATAAGTAGCTATGGGAGAGTGGCGCTGGGCGATCGCAGAGCCCCGATCACCCAGCGCCGTTCGCGATTCACCGGTCGGAGCACGAGCCGGTGTCTCGCACGACGAATTACTCCGTCGGCTTGACCATGCGGGCCACGACCCGGCGCAGGACGCCGGGCGCGAAGCGCCGCACGAGGTAGGTGGGATAGGCCTGACCGGGGAAGACGAACAGCGGGTTGGCAGGCTTGGCCAGGGCACGCTCGAGCGCGTCGATCACATCCTCGGCGCGCATGCCGCTCGCACCACCCAGCACCGACGCGTTCTCCGCACGCACCTTGTCCAGGAACGCGGTCTCCACGACCGGCGGGCACAGCCCGAGCAGCCGGACCCCGCTGTCCTTCAGCTCGTAGGACAGGCTCTCGATGAAACCGATGACGGCGAACTTGGACGCCGAGTAGCCGGCCATGCCGGGTGAGGGCAGCCAGCCCGCGACCGAGGCGAACAGCACCACGGTCCCGGTCCCGGCCCGCTTCATGGCCGGTATGACCGCCTGGCACAGATTCACGGTGCCGATGTAGTTGACCTCGATCATCTTCTTCAGCTGTGCCACATCGTGATCCAGCGCCGAGGCGTGCACGTGCGCCATCCCCGCGGCGTGCACCAGCCGGTCGATGGTCCCGAGCTCGCCGCGCACCTTGTCGACCACGGCCCGCACCTGTTCGGGGTCCGAGACGTCGCAGAGGTAGGTGTGGGTGTTGGGCGAGCGATCCGCGGTGACCCGCAGGCCCTCGGGATCGATGTCGACGGCGGCGACCCGGTAGCCCGCGGCCGCCAGGCGCTGGGCGACGATGCGGCCCATGCCGCTGGCCGCGCCGGTGACGAGTGCGGTCCCGGTCATCGATCCACCCCGATCCGCAGGACGGTCGCGGCGTCCTCGAACGTCATCCGCAGGGCGCCGATCCGGCTGGAGAACAGCGCCCGCTTGGGTAGACCGAGGGCGCGCAATTGCGCGGCGACCGGGTGATCGCCGAGTTCGACGCGCGTACCGCCGGGCCGCCCGCGCACGTTGCTCGGGTCCATCAGCCACGGTGTGCGCCGCAGGGTCCCGTTGCGGGCGGTGTAGGCGTCGATGGACGCGCCGCCGGCACTGCCGGGCATGGGCAGGCCGTCGGCGACGCGCAGCCCGATCACGAACTGCCCGTCGATCCGCACCTCGCAGCGATGCCCGCCGCGCACCGGGGTGATGTCGATATCGGCCATGAGTTTGGGAAAGCCCCAGATCGACTGTCCCGCTTCGCAGGTGAAGCTCTGGTTGACCGGGAGCCAGTGGATGTAGGCCCCCGTGCCGTCCTTGCGCCCGGGCTGCCGCGCCATGAGCGAGAAGGCGAATTCGTGATACGGCCCGAGGTCGCCGTCGACGTAGCGCACGAAGGCCAGCGACAGCACCGCCCGCCCCAGGACCCGCAGCGGTTCCAGCCCGGTGCCCGCGAGCAGGTCGCGGGCCGCGTCGTGATCGACGAGGAACATGGCCGAACTCGCGTCGGCCTCTCGGATCCGCACCGGCATCCGGACCTGTTCGCCCAGTACGGTATGCGCCTCTGCCATCTCCAAATTAGAACAGGTTGCAGTGACTTACGCCATAGGTTCCGGCCAGGTATCCCAATGGCCGGACCCTACCGTGGCCTTCGATTCCAGAACCGGTTATCACACCTCGTGATCGGCGTCCCGGGATTCCGCGTGCGCCTTGGCCGCCCGATAGTCCGGTTTGCCGCTCGGGGTGCGCGCGACCGTGCCGACCACCCAGATCCGGCGCGGCAGTTTGTATCCCGCGAGATGGGCGCGCACGTGCTCGGCCAGCGCCGGGATGTCCACCGGCCCGGCCGCCGCCGAGATCACCGCCGCCACCTGCTGCCCCCAGCGCTCGTGCGGCAGGCCGATGACCACCGCGTCGTAGACGGCCGGATGCGCCTTGAGCACCGACTCGACCTCTTCCGGGAAGACCTTCTCGCCGCCGGTGTTGATCATCATGTTGCCGCGCCCGATGAGCGTGATGGAGCCGTCGTCCTCGACCCGCGCGCGATCGTCGGTGACGACCATGCGCCGTCCGTCGACGGTGCGGAAGAGCTTGCCGGTCTTGACCGGATCCTTGTAGTAGCCGATCGGGACGTTGCCGGTCTTGGCCAGCCAGCCCTCGTTCCCCGGCGCCACCGGCTGCCCCTGCTCGTCGACCACGACCGCGCCGCGGCCGGTGTTCACCCGGGGCGCCCGCGTGGGGTCGTCGTCCTTCTGCGCGAATCCGATACCGCCGAAACCGGTTTCGGAGGAGCCGATGGACTCGGTGACCAGGGTGCTCGGAAACAGTTCCAGCAGTTCGTTCTTCACCGGCTGGGTGAGCTGGGCGGCCCCGGAGCCGATGGACCACAGCGAGCCGGCGTCCACCGGCGCGGCGCGGTAGGCGTCGATGAGCGGGCGCGCGAGGGCGTCACCGGTGATAACCATGATGTTGGGCTGTTCCCGGGCCACGGTCGCCCAGACCCGCTCGGGATCGAAACGCGGCTCGAACAGCACCGTGTTGCCCGACCACAGCGCGGTGAAGGTGGGCATCAGCGCGGCGGCGTGAATGAGCGGCGGCAGCACGAACCAGCGGGTCGGCTGATTCTCGACCGCGGCGCGGGACTGCTGGTACTCGTCGGCCACGGGCTCGCCGGTGTAGAAGTCGATGCCACCGCCGAGCACCCGCCACATGTCCTCCTGACGCCACATGACGCCCTTGGGCAGGCCGGTGGTGCCGCCGGTGTACATGATGAAGAGGTCGTCGGCGCTGCGCTCGCCGAAATCGCGTTCCGGGGAACAGTTCTCGACGGCCCACTCGTACGGGGTCGAGCGGCTGAGGCGGCCGGACCCGCCCTGTTCGTCCTCGACCACCAGCGCGTGCCGCAGCCGGGGCAGCAGCGGGCGCACCTCTTCGATGACCGGGGCGTAGCAGCGGTGGTGGACCACCATCTCCAGATCGGCGTTGTCGTAGACGTAGCGCAGTTCCTCGGCCCGGTACCGATAGTTGATGTTGATCGGCACGGCCCGAATCTTGAAGCAGGCCAGCAGCGTTTCCAGGGTTTCGATGCCGTTGTGCATGTGGAAGCCGATGTGGGAGCCCGGGTTCGCGCCGGCGTCGAGGAAATGGTGCGCGAGCCGGTTGGCGCGGCGATCCAGTTCGGCGAAGGTGCGCCTGCGCTCGCCTTCGATGACCGCGAGGCGATCGGGGACGGCGTCGGCGGCGTGTTCGTACAGGTCGGCGAAGTTGCTGGCCACGGATATCACTTCTCCTCGGGCGCACCGCTTGTCGAGCTACCGGAAAGCGAGCGGCAGGGTGCGCCCCGAGCTGTGCGGGTGGTGCCGCTCCGCTGGTGAAACGGGTGATCGCTACCCCCGTAGCTTCCCCGAACGGACGGCGCCGAGGGCGATTTCGGCCGACAAAAGCCCGATCATCCCGCCCGCGAAGAAAGCGCTACCGCACCTGCACGCGCACCGGTAATTTCGCGAAGCCGCGCACGTTCACCGAGTGCACCCGTTCGCTGCCGGACCGCAGCTCGTAGGCCGCGACCCGATCGGTGAACTCCCGCAGCACGATTCCCGCCTCGAGCCGCGCCAGATGCGCGCCCAGGCAGAAGTGCACGCCGCGGCCGAAGCTGATGAGCCCGCCCTTGTCGGCGCGTTCGATGTCGAAGCGGTCGGGATCGTGGAAGGCCGACGCGTCCCGGTTGGCCGCGCCGATCAGCAGCAGCACCTTGGACCCCTGCGGCACCGTCCGGCCGTAGTACTCCAGATCGACCGCGGCGGTGCGCGCCAGGATCTGGCTCGACGCGTCGTAGCGCAGCGTCTCCTCGACCCAGTCCCCCACCAGCTCGGGCTGGGCCGCGGCCTTGGCGTACTGCTCCGGGTTGCGGCCCGCCCAGTACAGCGCGTTGCCGAGCAGTTTGGTGGTGGTCTCGTTGCCCGCCACCACCATGAGGAACATGAACCCGATGATCTCGTCGTCGGTGAGCTTGTCGCCGTCGGCCTCCACGTCCAGCAGGACCGAGGTCAGATCCTCGGTACGGCGCTTGCGGCGGAGGGCGAGCATGTCGGCGTAGTAGCCGATGAGGAAGATCGCGGCCTCCATGGCCGGGACCGGCACGTCGAGCACGCCCTCCTCGCGGTGGACGAGCACATCGGCCTGGCGCCGCAGTTCGGCGCGGTCGGCCTCGGGCACGCCGAGCAGTTCGGAGATGACGTCCATGGGCAGTTTGCCCGCGACCTCGTCGATCCAGTCGAATTCGCCCGTGGCCAGGGCGGGTTCGAGGTGGCGCAGGGTGATCTCGCGGATGCGATCGGTCATCTCGGTGACGCGGCGCGGGGTGAAGCCCTGGTAGACCAGTTTGCGCAGGCGCAGATGCGCGGGATCGTCCATGGCCAGGAAGGACATGGTGCGGTGCGCGTGCGGCCCCCAGGCGGCGGGGTCGAGCGAGACGCCGTTGGCGCTGGAGAGCCGGACGTTGTCGCGGAAGCCCGCGCCGACGTCGGCGTGCCGCGACAGCGCCCAGAAGTCGATCTCGGGATTGTGGTAGATCGGCGCCTCGGCGCGCAGGCGTTCGTAGATCGGGTACGGATCCTCGTGGACGCCGTAGTCGTACGGATCGAACTGCAGCGGCTCGAGGGATGCTGCGGTCATGGCGGGGTGCACCTGCTTTCGATAACGCGTTCATCGACGGTGATGAACGCCGCCCCGCCGTGGGACACCCAGCTGGACATGTGTCCGTACAGTACTGGCGCGGGACGCTCCTGACAATGCGCACCGGAAACTTCGCGGCGGCGGCGCTCCCAGAACTGAAACATGTTCTTGCGCGCCTTCCGAACCCGAACCTATAGTTCCGTACACGTGTCCGGACAGCGTGGGAGCCCTTTCTTCCACGACGAACGAGTGAATCGGTAAGGAACACAGCGAACAATGGCCGAGACCCCTTCCGTACGACCGCTGCACGCCGGCGAGGTCGAAACCTGGGACCAGACGGCCGATGTCGTCGTGATCGGATTCGGCGTCGCCGGGGCGTGCGCGGCCATCGAGGCCGCGCGCTCGGGAGCGGACACCCTGGTGCTCGAACGCACCGGCGGCTGGGGCGGCGCGGCCGCCATGTCCGGCGGCTTCATCTACCTCGGCGGCGGCACGCCGCTGCAGCGCGCCCTCGGCTTCGAGGACACCGCCGAGAACATGGAGAAGTTCCTGACCGCCGCGCTCGGACCGGGCGTGGACAAGGCCAAGATCCACGACTACTGCCAGGGCAGCGTGGAGCACTACGACTGGCTCGTCACCCAGGGCGTTCCGTTCAAGGAGGAGTTCTGGGGCGAACCCGGCTACGAGCCGCCCGCCGACCAGGGCCTGATGTACTCCGGCGGCGAGAACGCCGCGCCGTTCAACACCATCGCCGAACCCGCGCCGCGCGGGCACCTCGCCTGGACCCGGGACAAGAAACTGGGTGAGAAGGGCGGCGGCTACATGCTCATGGAGCCGCTCGCGCAGACCGCCGAAAAGCTCGGCGTCCGACACGAATACGACGTGCGCCTGCGCCGGCTCATCGTGGACGACTCCGGCCGGGTGGTCGGGGTCGCCGCCACCCGCTACGGCAAGCCGGTGCACGTGCGCGCCGAACGCGGCGTGGTGCTGGCCACCGGCAGTTTCGCCTACGCGCACGACATGGTCGAGCAGTTCGCGCCCAAGATCTTCGGCCGCCCCGCCGCCACCGTGGAGGAACACGACGGCATCGGCATCCGGGTCGCGCAGGCCCTGGGCGCGGACGTGGCGCACATGGACGCCACCGAGGTCGCCCTCATCGCGGACCCGCAGGTCATCGTGCGCGGCATCCTGGTGAACGGGCGCGGCCAGCGCTTCGTCACCGAGGACACCTACCCCGGGCGCATGGGCCAGGCCGTCCTGCAGGACCAGGACAATCAGGCGTACCTGATCATCGACGAGACCGCGCTGGAGGAGGCGTTCGAGACCCTGTCCGCCATGTCCTTCCTGCGCATCGCCCCGACCTGGGTGGCCGAGACGGTCGCCGAACTCGAAACCGAGATGGGGCTGCCCGAGCACACCCTGTCGAGCACCATCGACCTGTACAACCATCACGCGGCCGACGGCCGGGATCCGTTCCTGCACAAGAAGTCCGAATGGGTCAAGCCCATCGGCACCCCGCTGGGCGCGTACGACCTGCGCGGGTACACCGGCGGCTTCACCCTGGGCGGCCTGCGCACCGACCTGGACTCGCGCGTGCTGCACGTGGACGGCTCGGCGATCCCGGGGCTGTTCGCCGCGGGCCGGGTCACCTCCGGCATCTGCGCGGGCGGATACGCCTCGGGCTGCTCGCTGGGTGACGGCAGCTTCTACGGCCGTCGCGCGGGCGTGGCCGCCGCGAAGAACAACTGAGAGGGAATCGCCACCATGCGATACGGCATCGTCCAGTTCACCAGCGACCGCGGCATGACCCCGGCGGTACTGGCCAAGGCGGCCGAGGAGCGCGGGTTCCGCTCGTTCTTCGTGCCCGAGCACACCCACATCCCGGTCAAACGCGAAGCGGCGCACCCGCTCACGGGCGGCGCGGAGCTGCCCGACGACCGGTACACCCGCACCCTGGACCCGTGGGTGGCCCTGGCCACCGCGGCCGCGGTCACCTCGAGCATCGAACTGTCCACCGCGGTGGCGCTGCCCACCGAGAGCGACCCCATCACCCTCGCCAAGACCATCGCGACGCTGGATCACCTGTCCGGCGGCCGGGTCACCGTGGGCGCGGGCTTCGGGTGGAACACCGACGAGCTCAGCGATCACGGCATCCCCGGCAACAAGCGCCGCACCGCGCTGCGCGAGTACATGGAGGCCATGCGCGCGCTGTGGACCCAGGAGGAGGCGAGCTACGACGGCGAGTTCGTGTCCTTCGGACCGAGCTGGGCCTGGCCCAAGCCGGTGCAGTCGCACGTGCCGCTGCTGATCGGCGCGGGCGGCACCGACAAGACCTTCAAGTGGATCGCCAAGTCGGCGGACGGCTGGATCACCACGCCGTACGAATCCGACGTGCAGGCATCGACCGCGCTGCTCTACAAGCACTGGAGCGAGGCCGGGCGCACCGGCACCCCGCGCGTGGTCGCCCTGGACGGCAAGCCCGATCCGGAGAAGCTCACCCGCTGGGCCGCGGCCGGGGTGACCGACGCGCTGTACGGCGTCCCGGAGAAGTCCGACGACGAGATCTTCGCCTACCTGGATCGTCTCGCCGCCAAGCTCGAAGCCTTCGGCATCGGGCACTGAGCGCGCCGGCGCCCTCGAATACCACTCTCCCCCGGTAACTTTCGCCTGCCCCCGAAAGGCTGTGACGTGCGTATAGCCCTGCTGTCCTACCGCAGTAAGACCCACTGTGGGGGGCAGGGCGTCTACGTGCGCTACCTCAGCCGGGGTCTGGCGGAACTGGGCCACGAGGTCGAGGTGTTCTCGGGGCAGCCCTATCCCGAGCACCTCGACCCGCGCGTGCGGCTCACCGAGGTGCCGAGCCTGGACCTGTACCGCGACGAGGATCCGTTCCGGACCCCGGCGCTCGCCGAGATCCGGGACGGGGTCGACCTGCTCGAGCTCGCCACCATGTGGACGGCGGGTTTCCCCGAACCGCGCACGTTCAGCCTGCGGGCGGCGCGCCTGCTGCGCGAGCGCGCGGCGGAATTCGATGTGGTGCACGACAATCAGTGCCTGGGCTCGGGACTGCTCGACATCGCCGGGCACCTGCCGCTGGTGGCGACGATCCACCACCCCATCACCCGGGACCGGGCGGTGGATCTGGCGGCCGCGCCGTGGCGGCGAAAACCGTTCCTGCGCCGCTGGTACGGCTTCCTCGGCATGCAGCGGCGGGTGGCCCGGCAGATCCCGGAGCTGATCACCGTCTCCTCCTCCTCGGCCGCCGACATCGTCACCGACTTCGGGGTCCGGCCCGAGCAGCTGCGCACCGTGCCGCTCGGGGTGGACACCGACCTGTTCCGGCCCCGGGAACAGCCGCGCGTGCCCGGCCGGATCGTCGCGGTGGCCAGTGCCGACAAGCCGCTCAAGGGCATCGCGCATCTGCTGCACGCCATCGCGCGGCTGCGCGGGGAGCACGCGGCGCGGCCGGGCGGGGACCGCGAACTCGAACTGCGGCTGGTCGCCCGGCTGGAACCGAACGGGCCGACCGAGAAGCTCATCGCCGAACTCGGCCTCGCCGACATCGTCACCGCGGTCAGCGGCCTGTCCGACACCGAACTCGCCGAGCTGCTGGCCTCGGCCGACATCGCCTGCATTCCCTCGATGTACGAGGGCTTCTCGCTGCCCGCGGTGGAGGCCATGGCCAGCGGCACGCCGCTGGTGGCCAGTCGCGCGGGTGCGCTGCCGGAGGTGACCGGCGACTGCGCGGAACTGGTGGAACCCGGCAATGTCGGCGAATTGACCGCCGTACTGGGCGAACTGCTCGACTCACCCGAGCGACGGCACGCGCTCGGCCGCGCCGGACGCCACCGGGCGCTCACCATTTTCAGCTGGGAAGCCGTTGCCGCGCAGACGGTGTCCGTGTACGAACATGCCATTGCCCGTCACGGATCACGCCCGGCGATCGCCGGAATCGGTATCCGCCCCGCCAGCCCCCAGGAGGCGCACACATGCTGACCGTCGACTTCGATCGCCTGGGCGTCGGCCCGGGCACCCGCGTCATCGATGTGGGGTGCGGGGCCGGTCGGCATTCGTTCGAGGCGTATCGCCGGGGCGCGGACATCGTGGCCTTCGACCAGAACGCCGGCGATCTGGCCGAGGTGGAGACCATGTTCGCGGCCATGGCCGAGGTCGGGGAGGCCCCCGAGTACGCCAAGGCCGAGGCGGTGCGCGGCGACGCGCTCGACCTGCCCTACGGCGAGGGCGAGTTCGACGTGGTCATCGCCTCGGAGATCCTCGAGCACGTGCCGCAGGACGGCCGAGCCATCGCCGAACTGGTGCGCGTGCTCAAACCCGGTGGCTCCCTGGCCATCACGGTGCCGCGCTGGCTGCCCGAGCGCATCTGCTGGGCGCTCTCGGACAAGTATCACGCCAACGAGGGCGGGCACGTACGCATCTACCGCGCCGACGAACTGCGCGCCATGGTCACCGCGCGCGGCGTGCGGTTCATCCACAGCTCGCACGCGCACGCCCTGCACGCGCCGTACTGGTGGCTCAAGTGCGCGGTCGGGGTCGACAACGACAAGCACCCGCTGGTCAGCGCGTATCACCGAATGCTGGTGTGGGACATGATGTCCGCGCCCCAGCTCACCCGCACCGCCGAACGGCTGCTCGATCCGCTGATCGGCAAGAGCGTGGCGCTGTACTTCGCGAAGCCGGCGGTCCGCAGTGCCGCCCGCTGACCTACCCGAGATCCCCGGGGTCCTGAGCGCCCACCAGGCGCTGCGCACCGCCGAGGCCATCGCGGCCACCCAGGAACCCGACGGTGCGCTGCCCTGGTTCCCCGGCGGGCACACCGACCCCTGGGATCACCTCGAGAACGCCATGGCGCTCACCGTCGCGGGCCTGTGGGAGCAGGCGCGCGCGGCCTACCTGTGGTCGGCGAAAACCCAGCGCGCGGACGGCTCCTGGCCGATGCAGTTCCGCGCCGGGGTGATCGAGAACCACGACAGCGACACCAATTTCTGCGCCTACCTGGCTACGGGGGTGCTGCACTACCTCGCCGCCACCGGCGACGCCGAGTTCGCGGACGAGATGTGGCCGGTGGTGCGGTCCGGCATCGACTTCGTGCTGGCCGCCCAGCGCGGGCGATTCGGCGAGATCCACTGGTCCGTCACCGATTCGGGCACGTCGGGCGAGGCGCTGCTCACCGGTTGTTCCAGCATCTTCCACAGTCTGCGCTGCGCGCTGGCGCTGGCCGCGCACGCCCGCGATCCGCAGCCCGGGTGGGAGGTGGCCGCGCTGCGGCTCGGTCACGCCCTGCGCGCGCACCCCGAGGCCTTCCTGGACAAGGACCGCTACTCCATGGATTGGTACTACCCGATCCTGGGCGGCGCGATCCGGGGCCGCGCCGGATACGACCGGATCGCGGCCCGCTGGGACGATTTCGTCGTCCCAGGCCTGGGCATCCGCTGCGTCTCGGATCAGCCGTGGGTCACCGGCGCCGAGACCTGTGAGCTGGTGCTGGCCCTGGACGCCCTCGGCGATCACCGCCGCGCCCTGGAGCTGTTCACGAACATGCAGCATCTGCGCGAGGCCGACGGCTCCTACTGGACCGGCCTGGTCTTCGCCGACGGCAAACGCTGGCCCGAGGAACGCACCACCTGGACCGCCGCCGCGATGCTGCTGGCCGCCGACGCCCTGTCCCGAACCACCCCCGCCAACAACATCTTTCGCGACCTGCTCCCCCCGCCGACGATCACCACCCGCACCTGCGACTGCGCCGCGACCCTCCCGCGCGCCTGACCCCGCACCGTCGACCGCCGAATTATCGGTGCCCGCACCCTGATTCGCGGTACCACCGGAATCGGCGAGCCGACCGGGTGACCGCAGGTTCCCATGTCCGGGCGCGATGGAGCGGCAGCAGCAGCGGATGGCTGCGCCGGGGCACCGAGCATGGTGGCCTGCCCGTTCATCGCTACAGGCTTGTCTCGCCGAACTCCGCTCAGGGCGGGTCGGCGGTGCAAGCGGGATAGACGGGGCCCGGCATCGCGGTGGCAACCGAAATATCCCGCCTGCCACCGGGTGCGCCGCGCCGACGTCCGGGGCGGGTACGGCGCGCCCCGCGAGGTTCGCGCCCGCGGCCCCGAACCCGCCCTGCGACGTCCGTGGTGGCGGTTATGCTCGCGCGGTGGGTGGTGTGATCGGCGGGCCGGAACACTCGGGGCCCGAGCAGAATTCGAGAACCTCGGCGGCGTCCGCCGCCCCGAACGGGTCCGGGTCCGCTACCCGGACGGCTACCGCGCAGGAATTCGGCCCGCTCGCGCCGATGCCCTTCCTCCTCGACCCGGACGCGGTGTTCGTGGCCCGCGCGAGCACCCCCGAACTGCTGGCCGCGGCCGGGATCGCGTACTCCTCCGGACGGCTCGCCCGCTGGTCGACGGGCGCGGCGATCCTGACGGTGGTCTGCCTGTTCCTGGCATCGCTGTGGGGAACGATCGGGGCGGGCATCGGCGTGGCCGTGTGCGCGCTGCTGTGGCTGCGGATGCCCGGGCGCAAGCGCCGGCTCGCGCGGTCGGAAGCGTTCTGGCAGACCCTGTCCGGGGCGGGCACCGTCATGGCGACGCGGTTCGGGCCCGAGTCCTTCGACGTGCAGATCGGCGACGGCCATCACCGCCGGGTGCGGTACGCGGACATCACCCGGCTCCGCGTGGACGAGCGCACGGTGCTGTTCACCCAGGACGACCTGCTGCACGCCTATCCGCGAGAGTTGTTCCCGCAGGACGTGATCGACCTGCTGGCCGTGGTCGCCGACGGCGTGCCCGACCAGGCCACCCTGCCCCGCCCGCCGCTGCCGCCGATCCCGCCGCTCGAACGGCCGACCGCGACCTTCGTGGTCCGGCCCGGCACCGCGCTGCGCATCGCGGACAGGCTCGAGCGGCAGAAGTCCCAGGGCCTGCGGACCCTGCTGCTGGTGGTGGCGGTGCCGTATCTGCCACTGCTGTGGTATCTGCGCGGCTGGACCGCGCTCGGCATCGCGGCCGCCGTGCTCGTTCTGCTCGTGCCCGCACGAATACTGCACGCGCGCTACAGCGTTCGGCGGGTGACGGCCGAGCTGGAGCGGGATATGCCGCCCGGCACACGGATGGCGACCCGGTTCGGCCCCGACGCCTTCGACATCCACATCGGCCCGCGCCGCACCCGTTTCCGCTACGACTGGCTCACGAACGTGGCCGTGCTCGACGGTGTCGTGCGGATCGACAGCACCCTGTGGCAGAGCTACCCCCGCGAACTGTTCCCGCCCCGGGCGCTGGCCTACCTCGACGCGATGCGGCCGCGGCCCGAACGCACACGCCGCGAACGGAACTGATCGCCGCGCACCGCGCCGTCAGTTGCAGGCGGCGGTGCGCTGCAGGATGCGCAGCGAGCCGGTGACCGAGAGCTCGCGGAACTTCCCGCTGTCCATGGCGCGGCGATAGATGTTGTAGGGCGCCTGCCCGCCGTCGGCGGGGTCGGGGAAGACGTCGTGAATCGCCAGCAGGCCGCCGCCCGCCACCCAGTGCGCCCAGTTGTCGTAATCGCGCTGGGCCGCTTCCTCGGTGTGCCCACCGTCGATGAACAGCAGGCGCACCGGGGTGCGCCAGGTGCGCGCGACGGTGGCCGAGGAACCGATCACGCCGACGACGGTGTCGGTCAGCCCCGCGCCGACGATGGTGCGGCGGAAGGCCGTCACCGTGTCGAACACCCCGGTCTCCGGATCCACCAGCGTGGTGTCGTGATACTCCCAGCCCGGCTGGTGTTCCTCCGAACCGCCGTGGTGGTCGATCGTGTAGACGACCGCCCCGGTCTCGCGGGCGGCCGCGCCGAGATAGACGGCGGATTTGCCGCAGTACGTGCCGATCTCCACGATGACGCCGTCCCCGGCGTAGGTCCGCGCGGCCTCGTACAGGGCGAGCCCCTCGTGCGCCGGCATGAATCCGCGCGCCCGCTCGGCATAGTCGAGCAGTTCGCGGGTCGCGTCGGAAACTTCGGCCTGCGTCATTCGAAAACCTTTCTGCGGCAACGGGATCGATGCACAGCGCACGTCACCGCATTGCCCGGCGAGCTGACCGATAATAGCATCCGGACACGTGTCTGATTACCCTTCCGCCCGCTGGTCGGCGAACATGGAGGCCGTGAACACCGAACCTGTCAGCATGGAGGCGACCCGGCGCCGGCTCACCGAGAAGCAGGCGGACACCGTCGACCGCCTCACCCGGGCCGCGATGGACGTGCTCGCCCGCGAGGGTTTCGCCGGGCTGACCGTGCGCATGGTCGCCGCGGCCGCCGGTGTCGGCACCGCCACCGCCTACACCTACTTCTCCTCCAAGGAACACCTGGTGGCGGAGATGTTCTGGCGGCGCCTCGCGGCCACCCCCGCGCCGGAGGGCACGGACGAGGACAGCACCGCGCGCACCCTGGCGGTGCTGCGGCAGATCGCCCTGCTGGTCGCCGACGAACCCGCGCTGGCCGGCGCGGTCACGAGCGCGCTGCTGGGCACCGACCCGGACGTGGCGCACCTGCGCCTGCGGATCGGCAACGAGATCCGCAGGCGGCTCATCGACGCACTCGGCGGCACGCCGGACATGGAGATCGTCGAGACGCTGGAACTGCTCTACGCGGGCGCGCTGGTGCGCGCGGGCATGGGCTACGCCTCGTACACCGAGATCGCCGAACGGCTCGAACAGGCGGCCACTCGCATCCTGGCCGGCTGAATGTCAGAGCGCCGCTTCGATGGCGGCGATGACGCTCGGATCCTTGGGCTCGGTACGCGGGCGAATGCGCGCGAGCACCGCGCCGTCGCGCCCGATGAGGAACTTCTCGAAGTTCCACTGCACGTCACCGGCGGCGCCCTCGGCATCGGCGGTCTCGGTCAGCTCGGCGTACAGCGGGTGCCTGCCCTCGCCGTTGACCTCGGTCTTCTCCAGCAGCGGGAAGTCCACGCCGTAGGTGGTGGAGCAGAACTCGGCGATCTCGTCGGCGGTGCCGGGCTCCTGGCCGAGGAACTGGTTGCTGGGGACGCCGACGACGGTGAACCCGCGCCCGCCGTAGGCGTGCTGCAGTTCGACCAGGCCGGTGTACTGCGGGGTCAGGCCGCACTTGGAGGCCACGTTGACCAGCAGCACGACCTTGTCACCGGCCAACTCGGCCAGCGTGGTGGGCTTGTCGGACAGCGTGCGCAACGGAATTTCGCGAAGAGTGGTCACGACAACGAATAGTAGAACGAGTTCGGTGCCCCGGCCCGTCTCGGTCGTCGCGACGGGTGATCAGCCGTAGTGCACGCGCCAGTGTTTGATCCCGTTGATCCAGCCGGCCCGTAATCGTTCCGGCGGCGCGACCTCGCGCAATTCCGGCATGGCATCGGCGATGGCGTTGAACATGAGGTCGATCTCCAGTCGCGCCAGATTCGCGCCGACGCAGAAGTGCGCGCCGGTCCCGCCGAATCCGACGTGCGGATTGGGATCGCGCAGCACATCGAAGCGGAACGGATCGTCGAACACGGCCTCGTCGAAATTCGCGGAGCTGTAGAACAATCCGACCCGGTCCCCCGCGCGGATACGCTGCCCGCCGAGTTCGGTGTCGCACTGCGCGGTGCGCTGGAACGAGGTGACCGGGGTGGCCCAGCGCACGATCTCGTCCGGTGCCGTGCGCGGGCGCCGCTCGCGATACAGCTCCCACTGGCCGGGATTGTCGACGAACGCCTTCATGCCGTGCGTGATCGCGTTGCGGGTGGTTTCGTTGCCCGCCACCGACAGCAGGATCACGAAGAATCCGAATTCGTCCGAGCCCAGCGCCTCACCGTCGATATCGGCAGTGACCAGCTGGGTGACGATATCGTCCATGGGCCGGGCCCGGCGCTGTTCGGCCAGGTTGTAGGCGTACCCGAGCAGTTCGGCGTTGGCGGTCATGTTCGCGCCGGCGAATTCCGGATCGTCGTAGTTCAGCAGCTGATTCGACCAGGCGAAGAGTTTGTGCCGATCGTGCTGTGGCACCCCGAGCAATTCGGCGATGGCCTGCAGCGGCAGTTCCGAGGCCACCTGTTCCACGAAATCGCCGCCGCCGCTCGATTTCGCCTCGGCGACAATGGCTCCGGCGCGTTCGGTGAGCGCCCGGCGCAATCCTTCGACCGCGCGCGGGGTGAAACCCTGCGAGATGATGCGCCGAATCTTGGTGTGCTTGGGCGGATCCATGTTGACCAGCAACGCGTTCCGGGACAGCTCCAGCTGTTCGGGTAGCGAATCCGCGGGCATTCGAATGATCGCGCCCTTTTCGTGCGACGACCAGATGTCCGGTCGCCGCGATATCTCCTTGACGTCCTCGTGCCGGGTGATCGCCCAGTAACCGGAATCGTCGAAGGGGGCGGCCTGTTCGGGGGTCTGCGCGTTCCACCACACCGGCGCGGTACGCCGCAGCGCCGCGAACTCCTCGACGGGGCTGTGATCGGCCCAGAGTGCGGGATCGGTGAAATCGAAGCCGGCCGGTAGCGATGGAACAGACACTGTTCCTCCTCGGGCATCTTGCCGCAATGCGCACGAAATTGTAACGTGTTTCACATTGATTGAACCACGCGCACGTGACGTGGAACACGGTTTCGACGGGCGCGTCTTCTTCCGCCCGCGCCGCCCGGAAGCCAGCTACCTCCCAGCACTCCTAGAACCTGTTACCGGACAAACGTACTGGGATACTTCGCGCCCTGAAGTCGACCTTGTGGCTGGACATGATGTCCAGTCTGGGCACAGACTAGAACTTGTTCTACAGTGACCGCAGGCACACTCGAGGATGAGGTAACGAACAATGACCGCTTCTGCGCGCAACGCGGACGCCGCAAACGAAGCCGATTACGTGGTCGTGGGCGCGGGTAGCGCCGGCGCCGTGGTGGCCGGACGTCTCGCCGAGCGCGGCGCCAGCGTGATCCTGTTGGAGGCCGGCCGCAAGGACAACACCCGCATGGCGACCATGCCGGGCGCGATCAGCATGGTGCACACCGTCCCGCAGCTGAAGCACCGCGTGACCTGGACCCAGGTCTCCACCCCGCAGAAGTTCGCCAACAACCGCAAGGTCCCGATGACCCGCGGCAAGATCCTCGGCGGATCGAGCTCGGTCAACGGCATGCTCTACGTCCGCGGCAACCGGGCCAACTTCGATTCCTGGGCCGCCGAGGGCAACACCGGCTGGAGCTACGACGAGGTTCTGAAGTCGTACAAGAACCTGGAGAACTGGCAGGACGGCGCGAGCGAGATGCGCGGCGCGGGCGGCCCCATCCAGGTCACCCGGCAGCAGGAGCTGACCCCGATCGCCCAGGAATTCATGGTCGCGGCCTCCGAGACCCTCGGCGCGCCGATCATCGAGGACTACAACGGCGAGTCGCAGGAAGGCATCTCGATCTTCCAGCAGAGCGTGCGGAACGGTCTGCGGTACAGCTCTTCCCGCGCCTTCATCACCGAACGCCCGGACTCGGGCCTGAAGGTGATCACGCACGCGCACGTCACCCGCGTCGTCATCGAGAACGGCCGCGCCACCGGCGTCGAGATCGCCGAGAAGAACGGCAGCCGCCGCATCGTGCGCGCCGCCAAGGAGGTCATCGTCTCCGGCGGCGTCATCGGCTCGCCGCAGATCCTCATGCTCTCGGGCATCGGGCCGGCCGCGCACCTGCGTGAGCACGGCATCGACGTGATCGCCGATCTGCCCGTCGGGCAGAACCTGCACGACCACCTGTTCGTGCCGATGACCTACGTGTCGAAGAAGGCGCTGCACCGCGGCATTCCGACCCACTTCGCCAGCGGCATCCTGCAGGAACTGCGCAGCCCGGGCAGCTCCTGGATGGGACGCACCGTGTTCGAGGCGTGCGGCTTCGTCAAGACGAAGTTCGCCGAGGGCGACTACCCGGACATGCAGATCCACACCCTGCCGTGGAGCTACCCGACGCCCAACCAGGACGAGGACAAGCTGCACCTGGTCGATCGCCGGCCCGCCTTCACCATCTTCCCGAGCCTCATCTACCCCAAGAGCCGCGGCGAGATGAAGCTGAACTCCAGCGATCCGTTCGCCGCCCCGTACATCGACCCGGGCTACCTGAGCGACCCGCGCGACACCGAGTTCCTCATCGAGGGCATCCGCATGATCCGCGAGATCATGGATCACTCCGCCATCAAGAGCAGCTGGACCGAGGAGCTCGCCCCCGGCGACTCGCTGCGCGACGAGAACGCGCTGCGCGCCGAACTGCCCAACCGGGTCCACTCGATCTACCACCCGGTCGGCACCTGCCGCATGGGCGTGGACGAGCGCGCGGTCGTCGACCCGACGCTCAAGGTGCACGGCATCGAGGGCCTGCGGGTCGCGGACGCCTCGATCATGCCGAGCATCACCGGCGGCAACACCAACGCCCCGAGCTACATGATCGGCGAGAAGTGCGCCGAGTTCATCGAGGTGTAGGTCCGGGCGCCGCCGTGCGGCGCTGAAACCGCGGCGTCGTGGTGCCGTTTCTTCCCTTGCCACTACGACACCGCTCCGCCGCGCCCTCGCGCCCGGATTCCGGGTGCGGGGGCGCTGCCCCTCCGGAGGAACGATGGCTGCCCTGCCCATCGACGTGTGGCTCAACGCCCCACTCGCCGAATCCGCCGCACGCGCACGGCGATTGCGCGAACTCGGGGTGGACGGCGTCTTCACCTTCGAGGGCGCGCACGACGTCTTCGCCCCGCTCACCCTGGCCGCGGCCGCCGAGCCGGGGCTGAACGTCATGACCAACGTGGCCATGGCGTTCCCGCGCAGCCCGGTGCACCTGGCGCACGCCGCGTGGGATCTGCACGAGCTGTCCCGGGGCGGATTCCGGCTCGGGCTCGGCAGTCAGATCCGCACCCATATCGAACGGCGCTACGGCAGCGTGTGGTCCGAACCGGTGGAGCGCATGCGCGATACCGTCGCCGCCGTACAGGCGATCCTGCACGCGTGGCAGAGCGGGGAGCGACTGCGCCACGAGGGCAAATTCTGGCGGCACACCCTGATGCCGCCGCAGTTCGATCCCGGCCCCAACCCGTACGGACCGCCGCCGGTACTGGTCGGCGCGCTCGGCCCGCGCATGACCGAGATGGCCGCACAGGTCGCCGACGGTTTGCTGGTCATGCCGTTCAACACCGAGCGGCACTTCCACGAGCGCACCCTGCCCGCGGTAGCCCGCGGCCGCGCGGGCGCGGACCGGCCGTTCCAGATCATCGCCGAGGCCATCTGCGCCATGGGCGATTCCGCGGCCGAGATCGACGCCGCGCGCCGGGCCGTGCGAAACCTGCTGGCGTTCTACGGTTCCACCCCCGCCTACCGCCCGGTCCTCGAGGTGCAGGGCTGGGCGGACCTGCAGCCCGAACTCAACGCGCTCTCCAAACAGGGCCGCTGGCAGGAGATGTCGGCGCTGATCGACGACGACATGGTCGACGCCCTCACCATCAGCGGCACCCCCGCCGAGTGCGCCGCGACGATCCGCACCCGCTACGGCGACCACATCGCGCGCGTCTGCTGTTACTTCCCGGGCTATCCGGTCCGGGACGAGACCATCGCCGAACTGGCCGCGCTGCTGCACCGGGAGTGAGCCGCGGGGGCTCGCAAACAAATGCCCCGGACCCGCAGACTGCGCGGGCCCGGGGCGCTCTCTCGTTCCGTGCCAGTGGATTTCGTACGACATCACGGTGCTACCTCGTCACACCACCCCTCACCCGATCACTATCGGATGGGGCAGTTCGTAGAGGCTGCGCCGGCCGGTCATATCGGTGACGACCAGCCGCGGCAGATGCGGCCCCCGCTCCCGATAGACGTGTGCGACCGTCGGCGCGGTGGTGATCACCCGATCACCGTCCCCGAAATGCCATTCGTACCGGCGTATCGCGCCGCCCGCGAGCGCGGCGTCGAAGTCGATGGTGGCCCCGATCGGGCCGGTGTCCCGGGTGGCGGCGAAGCCCTCGCCGCCCGGCCCGCCGCCGCCGAACCAGTCGCGCACGCGGGGGTTGAGCAGGAACGCGTCGGCGTACTGCTGCGCGCCCCGCACATCCCGCCGCGCGCTCGCCTCGGTGCGGCACTGCGGCGGGAGTTCGCTCCACTGCGGGCAGGCCAGCAGGCGCAGCGAGACGGCTTCGTCGCCGAGCGGATTCATCCACGGCGCACCGCCGTGCAGATCGGTGTCGGCGGTGGAGAGTCCATCCGCGGCGACGGCGAAGGTCCGGCCCGCCTCGGCGTTGGCCCGGGCCGCGGCCTGGCGGAAGACCTCCGCCGAGGACCGCACGAATTCGGACCACCGCCGGTGCAGGCCGTCGGGCCCGTCCTCGGTGTCGTGTCCGTGAAAGTAGTTGCCCACCATGACCTTCGGGCTGCCGGGCAGGCGATGCGCGGCGGTGATGGCGGCGGCCATGCCGCGCCCGCCGTAACCGTCCTTGGCGCCGCTGAAGTAGGGCACGTGCGCGGCGGGGTTCTCGGGTTCGGCGCCTTCGCCCCCGCATTCGCGGCGCACGGCCGCGTCCAGATCCTGGGTGCCGGGGGTGACGCCGACCGGAATGCCGAAGAGCGGATCGAGATCGTTGATGCAGCCGGTCAGCAGTACCAGATCGACGCTGTAGTCGTGCGTTCTCGCGTCGTCCGCGGCCTGGGTCAGCTGGCAGAACACGTCCGGCATGAGATCGCCGCCGGCGGGCGGGCAGGCGCTGTCGTCGTTGCCCGCGGGCAGGTCGGGGGCGTCGAGCACCGCGCCCGGAACCGAGAAGTCGTGGACCCGCGCCCCGCGCCCGGTTCTACTGCCCAGGGTCTCGGCGGTGAGGTGGGCGAACTTGCGGTCCCCGCCCAGGCCCTGTCCCCAGGTGACCGCGTCGCCGATGGACACCACGTGCAGCGGACTGCATTCGCGGCTCACCCGCAGGTTCCACGGTTTGCCGTAGTCGCCGATCCGGCCGCCGGGAATCCGGGCGCGGGCGTCGATGCGGAGCAGGCCGTCGGCGGGCAGTTCCTCGGGGCGGATGTCGAACCCGACGGTCACCACCTCGCTGCCGGCCGGGGTGATCCCGCTGCGCAGGGGTTGTTCACCGGCCAGGATGCGCCATTCCAGCTCGGCGGCGGTGAGTACGCCCGGCGGATAGAACACCGCGGCGGTGCCGCGCACCGGGCCGTCGCACGGTCGTTCCGCCGCCGTGGTCACGTCGATGACGAGCGGATGGTCGGTGCCGGTGTCGGCGCGGGCCACCGGCCCGCCCAGCACCACCGCACCGGCGAGCCCGGGCAGCATCGCCGCCCGGCACCAGCGGGATCGCCACAGCTTCACACGCGCCTCCTGGAGATCTGCAACTCAACAGCAGACATAGTGAACCGAGGCCGCGCGACACACGAAAGGCTCGCCGAGCTGGCCGAATTTAGTCACTTTTACCGGCGTTTCTGCTAGACAAATGGGATGAATGCGAGAAACCTCACGCTCGCGACATTGGCCTTCGCCCTGACCTTCTGGGCATGGAACCTCATCGGGCCGCTATCCGGTAGTTACACAGACGATCTCGGGCTTTCGCCCGGGCAGACGTCGATGCTCGTCGCCACGCCGGTGCTCGTCGGGTCGCTGGGCCGCATTCCCGTCGGCGTGTTGGCCGACAAGTTCGGCGGACGCCTCATGTTCGCCGTGATCTGCTTCGTCTCGATCATTCCGACCCTGCTCGTCGGCTGGTCGAATTCCTATGGCGCACTGATCTTCTGGGGCTTCTTCCTGGGCATCGCGGGCACCTCGTTCGCGATCGGCGTGCCCTTCGTCAGCGCCTGGTACGAGCCCGCGCGGCGCGGCTTCGCCACCGGCGTGTTCGGCGCGGGCATGGGCGGCACCGCGCTCTCGGCACTGCTCACCCCGCGCCTGGTCGATCACCTCGGGCGGGCGCAGACCCACATCATCATGGCGATCGCGCTCGCCGTGATGGGCGTGGTCATGCTGCTGTTCAGCCGCGATTCCCCGGACTGGTCCCCGGCCACCGAACCCGCCCTGCCGCGCATCCGGCACGCGCTGAGCCTGAAGGCGACCTGGCAGGGCTCGTTCCTGTACGCGGTGGCCTTCGGCGGCTTCGTCGCGTTCTCGACCTATCTGCCGACGGTGCTGCGCAACGTCTACGACTTCGCGCAGTCCGACGCGGGCCTGCGCACCGCGGGCTTCTCCATCGCGGGTGTGCTGGCCCGCCCCATCGGCGGCACGCTGTCCGACCGGGTCGGCCCGGACCGGGTGCTGGCGGTGTCGTTCGCGGGCACCGCGATCATGGCCGTGGTGCTGGGATTCGAACCGGCGCCGGAGATTCCGGCCGGGGTGAGCCTCGTGCTGATGGCCTTCTTCCTCGGCCTGGGCACCGGCGGCGTCTTCGCGCTCATCGCCAAGCTGGTCGATCCCGCCAAGGTCGGTTCGGTCACCGGCGTGGTCGGCGCGGCCGGTGGCCTGGGCGGCTACTTCCCGCCCCTGGTCATGGGCCTGGTCTACAGCTCGCGGTCGGACTACACGCTGGGCTACTGGTTGCTCGCTCTCACCGCGCTGGGCGCGTTCGCCTACACCCTGAAGCTGGGCCGCGAGATCCGCACCTGACCGCGCGGGCGCACCCGGCACGTCCACTGTCCCGGCCCGGGCGGCTCTCGCCGCCCGGGCCGAAACACGCACCGCTCCAAGCGATCCCGCCGGGGACGTGATCACACACAAGAACCGCCCCACCACGCGGAGGAACTCCGCAAGATCTTGTTAAGGCCGTGCCAAGCACCAACCGACATCGTTGTCGTCAACACCGGAACCCACCGGAAAAAACCCGGAACCGAAGGAAGACACGACGATGATCGCGAAGCTCGCCGCCGGAATCGCCCTCACCGCCGCGACCGCCGCACTCACGCTCGGCGCGACCGGCACGGCCGTCGCCGCCGATTTCGGCACCCCGGGTCAGACCGTGGTCGCCGCGGCGACCTGCAAGCACAAGAACAGCGAGATCGAGATCACGATGGACGCGCCCAAGGTCTACGCGCAGCCCGGCTACCTGCCCGGC
Source organism: Nocardia sp. NPDC055321 (assembly GCF_053645575.1). NCBI lineage: Bacteria > Bacillati > Actinomycetota > Actinomycetes > Mycobacteriales > Nocardiaceae > Nocardia > Nocardia sp. NPDC055321. The sequence continues at coordinate 59,972 of NZ_JBSHMS010000015.1, read as the reverse complement.
GAGCACCAGACCATTCGGTACCGCACCGTGGTGATCGACGAGGCCCAGGGCACCGTCGCCGCGGTCACCGAGTACTCGACCGGCAAGGCCACCGCCACCGACGCTGCGAAGCTGGATGACGCCAAGGTCAAGGTCCTGCGCAACGACCCGAACCAGTACCACGTCTACCAGCAGATCGAATGGCTCTCCGCCGATCAGGAGAACCCGCTGGCCGAGCTGAACGTCGAGGCGACCAGCTACGCGATCAAGGACGGGCGCACCCTGCTCGCCACGCTCGCGGTCTGCAAATAGGAGCCACCACCGGGGTGGGAGATGCTGCACCCGGCCCGTCCACGAGGGGTGCCGGGCCGGGTTCAGCGAATCGCGTCCCCCGCACGAGAGAGATGTCCTGCCGCGAAGGGGGCGGCAGGCCGCGAAGAACCCGTCCGACCTGGCCACGAGGGGTGTCAGGCCGGGCGGGTTCTTTGTCATGCCGAGCTAACGATCGGCGATCTTGTTCTGCCATTCCTGGCCGATTCCGCCCGCGGCGGCGCATCATGGAGGTAAGTGCGCCAAGGAGATTGGAGGAGACGATGGAGAGCGTGGTCGTCTTCGTGCTCGCCTGCCTGATCTACTGGTTCGGCCTCATACCCTGACCCCGCGCGGCCGCGCCGGCCGCCACCGATGTTCCCGTCCCGGCCGCCAGGCCGGGACGGTCCCGTACCCGGATCCCGGTTCGCTCGAAACAGACTCCAGCGGCCAAGTTTTCGGGAATCCCGACCGTTACGCGCGAGTAGGCGCGAGCCTCTATACGCTCTTGCGCGGAATACAAGGTGAACCACGGGGGAAACGATGATTCGCATCGGTTTATGGCTCATAGTCCTGGGTTTCGGCTCGGTGTTGCTCCAGGTGCTCGATATGCAATTTGTTATTTTGACCTGGGCAGATGATGTCCAGCCCGTCGCCGGGCTCGCAATCGGAACGCTCGGTCTGATCATCGCCCTGGTCGGCGCGGCGCTACCCAGTTCCAATCGCAACGCTTGACCGCGGCAGCACGCACTCCGCCCCCGGCACCTGAGGCCGGGGGCGGAGTTTTTTCACGCGTGGGTCAGCGCGCGGGCTCGAGCTGCTCGGTCTCGGCCGGAAGCTGCTCGGGGGCAGCGGCTTTCGCACCCCGCATGAGTACGAACGCGAGGACGCAGGCGACCAGCACACAGGCCGCGCCGACGCCGAAGGTGGCGGACATGGCGGTGGTGAACGCGTCACGCGCGGCGTCGACCAGCCCGCCGTCCCCGCTCGCGACGGCCGGTGCGACGCTCTCCCGCGCCGCCTCGGGAGCGGAGTCGGGCATCGATTCGGTGTAGGTGTGCGCGAGCACCGCGCCCAGGATGGCCACCCCGAGCGCGCCGCCCGTCTGCTGAATGGTGTCGTTCAGCGCGGAGCCGACGCCGGCCTGCTCCGGCGGCACCGCGCCCATCAGCGCCCCGATGGCCGCGGGCATGGCCAGGCCCGCGCCCGCCCCGACCAGGGCCATGGCCACCGCGGGCAGCCAGAACCCGGAGTCGGCGGTCAGCGCGCACAGCAGTCCGGTGCCCGCCGCCAGGACCAGCAGGCCCGCGATGGTGACGGCCCGCACGCCCAGCTTGGTCACCATCCCCGCGCCGATGCCGTTGAAGACCAAGGCGCTCAACGCCATCGGGGTGAAAGCCAGGGCGGTCTTCATGGGTGAGTAGCCGAGCACGAACTGCAGGTACTGCGTGAGCACCAGCAGCAGACCGGCATTGGCGAAGGTGACCAGCACCAGGGAGAAGCTGGATCCGGTGAAGACGCGGTTGCGGAACAGGTGCATCGGCACCATCGGGTGTTCGGCCTTCAGCTCACGGATCACGAACGCGGTCGAACCGGCTGCGGCCAAGAGGATTCCGGGCCAGATCCCGCCGATACCCCGGTGCGGCAGTTCGATGATGCTCCACACGAACGCGGTGGTGCCGAGGATGGACAGCGCCATGCCGGACAGATCCGGCTTCGTCCACGGCCCCTTGGACTCCGGCATCAGCGCGAGCGCGGCGACGATGGCGACGATCGCGATCGGCACATTGAGCAGGAAGACCGAGCCCCACCAGAAGTGCTGCAGCAGTATGCCTCCCATGACGGGACCGCCCACCATGCCGATCATGGCGACCGCGCTCCAGGCCGCGATCGCCTTCGGCCGCTCCTGCTCGTCGAACACGGTGATGAGGATGGACAGCGTGCTCGGCATGATGAGCGCGCCGCCGATGCCCATGACGACGCGGCCCGCGACCAGCAGTTCGGGCGAGCTCGCGTAGGCCGCGAGCAGCGAGGCCGCACCGAAGAGCACCAGCCCCAGCACCATGACCAGGCGGCGGCCGAACCGGTCGGACAGGCTGCCCGAGGTCAGCAGCAGGCCGGCGAAGACCAGGATGTACGAGTCGATGATCCACTGGATGTCCTGGGCGCCGGCGCCCAGGTCGGTGGAGATCTGCGGGATGGCGACGGTGAGGACCATGTTGTCGATCACCAGCACCAGCGAGCTCAGGCAGAGCACGATCAGGATGAGCCAGCGCTTCGGATTGCGCTGGGCCGCTGACACTTCCGTGGTCGCGGCGATTTGATTGGCAGTCACGTCGATCCCCTTACGAAGCCTATCGCCGAACACTGTTCGGCGTTAGCGAACACTGTACGATGTACGTACAGTGTTCGCAAATAGGAACGGTGTTCGGCCCCGCGAACAGCGTTCCGGCGGTCGTTATGCTGGCCGCAGTCGACGAAGGAGACAGCCGTGGCCGAGAAGGACCAGCGCTTCGAATCGGTGTGGACCCGGGCCGAACCCCGGGGCCGCCGCCGGGAGCAACCCGCGCTCAGCCGCGAGCAGATCATCACCGCCGCACTGGAACTGCTGGACACCGAGGGCGTCGACGCGCTGAGCATGCGCAAGCTCGGGACGAAGCTGGGCGCCGGGGCCACCTCGCTCTACACGCACGTGGCCAACAAGGAAGAGATCATGGAGTTGGTCACCGACGCGGCCTTCGGCGAGGTGCCCTCCCCCGCCGCCGGCCCGTGGCGCACCGGCCTGCTGACCCTCGCCAAGGACCTGCACGCCACCTTCATGCGGCACACCTGGCTGGCCACCGTGATCGGCGACGTCGGCATGCTCTACCTCGCACCGAGCATGCTGCGCCTCAACAACGACGCCCTCGCCCTGCTCGAAGAATCCGGCTTCTCCGACGCCGACGCGGACATCACGCTCACCGTGCTCTGGGCGTACTGCCTCGGCCTGGCCATCACCGACGCGGCCTCGCAGCAGACGATTCGCCGCAGCGGTCTGACCGACGAGGAATGGTTCCGCCGCATATCCCCCGCCGCGGTCGCCGCCACCGGACCGTATCCGGTGCTGCACAAGCGCTACGTGGCGTTTACCGACCAGGCCGCGGAACCCACCCTGGACGTGAGCCGGATCCGCGTGGACGCGTTCGAGACGCAACTCGATCGGATGCTGGACGGGCTCGATCCGGAACTGCGCCGACGCGACTGACGGGCGCCCCGATCATCCCGAAATCGCCTCAGCGCGTTGACCATTCCTTGCGGTTGTAATCCAGGATGACCGGGTGCAGCAGGGTCGAGATCTCCTCCCCCGACGCCCGGCGATCGGGCGGGAACACCGACGCGGCGGCCAGCGTGGCCGCGTCGAGCGACCGGGTGCGGGCGTGCGGGGCGAGATCGAGCCGGGCCGGGGCCGCGGTCGCGAGCACGAAACCCCAGTCCCCGAAGCTCGGCACGTTCACGTGGTACGGCAGGGTCGAGAGTCCGGCGGCGCGAATCGTCGACTCGATGCACCAGAACGAATGCGGGGCGTAGAACGGCGATCCGGACTGCACGACCGCGGTGCCGCCGGGCGCCAGCGACCGGGCGAGCAGCCCGTAGAACTCCCGTGAGTACAGCTTGGCGATGGAGGTCTGATCCGGATCGGGGAAGTCCACGATCACCGCGTCGAAGCGGCAGTCGCACTCGCGCAGCCAGCCGAAGGCGTCGTCGTTCACCACGGTGACGCGCGGATCGTCGAAGGCGTGCCGGTTCAGTTCCGCCAGGGTCTCGAACGAGCGCGCCAATTCGACCATGGCGGCGTCCAATTCGACCAGCGTCACCGACTCGACGTCCGGATAGGTGAGGATCTCGCGCAGTGCCAGCCCGTCCCCGCCGCCCAGCACCAGCACGTTGCGGCGGGACTGCGCCAGCGCGGGATGCACCAGCGCCTCGTGATAGCGGTACTCGTCCACCGAGGCGAACTGCAGGTCGCCGTTGAGGAACAGGCGGGTGTCGCGGGTCCGGAACGGCGAGGCCGCCTCGGTGACGACGATGCGCTGATACGGCGTCTGCTCGCTGCGCACGATGGGGCTCGCGAACAGCGCCTGCTCGGCGGTGGCCTCGAACCGATCGGCGTAGACGTAGCTCACGCCCAGCGCCAGGGCCACCGCCAGCGAGGCCGCCCCGAGCCCGGCGCGCACCAGCGGGCGCAGGTCGCGCGGAAAGACCGTGAACACCAGGATGATTCCGGCCACCGCGTTCACCGCGCCGACCACCAGCGCACCCCGCAACTGGCCGAAGACCGGCAGCAGGAAGAACGGGAAGGCCAGGCCGCCCAGCAGCGCGCCGATGTAGTCGGCCGCGAACAGATCGGCCACCGCCGACCCCGCGGCCTGGCTACGGATCCGCTGCAGCAGCACCATGAGCAGCGGAATCTCCGCGCCCACCAGCATTCCGATGACGAGGGCGACGCCGATCAGCGCGCCGGTGTAGATCTTCAGCCAGGCGAAGGCCGCGTACAGCACGAGCACCGAGAAGCCGCCGATCAGCGCGAGCAGCAGCTCGATCGCGGCGAAAGCCGGTGCGGCCCAGCGCTGCAGCGGCTTCGCCGCCAGCGCGCCGATCCCCATGGCGAAGATCATCACGCTGAGCACGATGGAGGCCTGCACGGCGGTGTCGCCGATGAGGAAACTGCCCAGGGTCACCAGGGCGAGTTCGTAGACCAATCCACAGGAGGCGCAGACGAATACGGTGAGCAGCAGTCCCAGACGCGCCGCTCGCCGCCGCAGCGCCATCTACGACAGGCCGGCGGCGACGACCAGTGCGACCGCGATATGCGTTGCCGCCGAAACCCATACGGCGGGGTTGAGGCCCTCGCCCTCGACCAGCAGCTCACCCAGTTTGCCGGGGGTCAGCAGATCGAGCAGGACGAAGGCGATCGCCATCACGAACAGGCCGATGAGCCCGTACACCAGGCTGGCGGTCAGGCCGCGGCCGATGCTGCCCTCGGAGGTCCAGATCGCCATGGCCACGATGATTCCCATGGCCAGGACGTTGGACGCCGCGAGCAGCGCGCAGTTCGGATTGCGATCGATCCAGATCTGTTTGCGCAGGTTCCCGGGCGTGATCACGTCGACCAGGACGAATCCCAGCACCATCAGCACGATGCCGACGGCGCTGTAGGCCAGAGCCGCACCGCCGTCGCGGGCCAGATCGGCGAGCATGTGTTTCTCCTCGAAATCGCTTGTGCTACTTGCCCGAGTTGTTGCCGCCGTTGCCCGTGGTGGCATTGGCCGGCCAGCCGGAACCGGCGAGTTGTTCGCGATAGCGCTTGTAGCCGTTGTCGTAACTGTCGACGTCGATCTTGGCGCCGTTGCCGTCCGGGCCGATGACCACGAGCCATTCGGGATAGCGCAGGAAGGTCAGCGTGCCGCTGCGGTACTGCGCGGTCTCGTCGGTCTTGCGCGTCACGTCCCGCACCACGCGATCGGGCGGCTGGGAGGTGGTGTAGACCTGCCCGCCCAGCTTGTCGTCCAGCTGTGCGGCGCGCTGGTAGTGCTTCTGGATGTAGGGGCGCGGGTCATCGACATTGAGCGTGTGCACCATGCCCGCGATGGCGGAACCGCCGGCGAGCACGGCGACGAGCAGCCCGGCCAGCGCCAGTCCTATCCCCCGGGCGCTGCCCTTGCGCGACGCGCGGATCAGCAGCCACAGCACGACGCCGAAAGCCAGGACCGCCAGCACGAGCAAGGCGATCCAGAGAAACAAAGCCACGAGATTTCACTCCCTCCCGGCCGCGAATAGTACTGGACGGGACGCGAAACCACAGCGGCTGCGAGCCCGCACCGAAACGGGTGCGGGCTCGCGGTGAGTCTTATCGGGAGGAAACCGGGCGTCAGGGAGCGCAGTTCGGGCAGAGCCCCCAGAACACGACTTCGGCCTCGTCGACGACGAATCCGTGGGCCGCACCGGGTTCCAGGCACGGGGCCGCGCCGACGGCGCAGTCGACGTCCACGACCGTGTCGCAACTCCGGCACACCAGGTGGTGGTGATTGTCGCCGGTGCGCGCCTCGTACAGCGCGGGCGAACCCGCGGGTTCGATCCGGCGCAGCAGCCCGGCGCCGACGCAGGCCCGCAGCACGTCGTACACGGCCTGCGTGGACACCGAGCCCAGCTGTTCGCGCACCCGCACCGCGACCCGGTCGGCGTCCGAGTGCGGGGCCCGGGCCACCGCGTCCAGCACCGCGACGCGCGGTGCGGTCACCCGCAGACCCGCGGCCCGCAACCGTTCCCGTGCGTCATATCCGGTGTGCATGACAACCAGCCTGCCCCCTTTTCTGGAATTAGTCAAAAAGACATTCGCGCAGGCGACGGGCCCACGAACTCGACCACGGTACGGGCGGACTCGAACCACGGCGTCGCACCGGGGCGGATCGCGGCCATGGCGCGCTCGATGTCGGGCATCGCGGCCGCCCAGTCGAAATCAACCGCCGCGCTGGGGGTTCGGGTCGTTCCTATCGCGCGGGCATGGTCGGCCAGGTCTGCGGGACCGTGGGCGGATACAACTGGGTCGGGTACGGCTTGGTGTAGGTGCGGGTCGGGTAGTGCGGAGTCGGCCGATCGGACGACGAATCGGAATCCCCCAGCCCGAGTTCCAGGGCGATGCCGGCGATGAAGGTGACCGCGCCGAACGCGATCTTCGCCAGCACGCGGCCATCGGAATCGGAATCCTCGGACTGCCGGGCATCCCGCGCGCGTTCGGCCGCGGCCACCCGCCGCGCGATCTCCTGCTCCTGCAGATCAGCGCGCACCGCGGCGCGCAGTTCGTACAGCGTGGCATCGGCGGGATCCAGGCGCACCGCCTTGTCCAGCGCGACCAGCGCGTCGGCGGGCGAGGCCACCAGCAGCGTCAGCGCGCGCATACGCAGATTCTCGACATCGCCGGGCGCCAGTTCGACCGCCCGGCGCGCGGCCACGATCGACTCGATTCGATGCTCGCGCACCCGCGCGACCTTGCCGCGGCTCGCGCTCGCCAATTCCCGGTGCGCCGACGCGCGTACCCGCCACGCCGTGGCATTGTCCGGCTGCTCGTCCAGCACCGCCGAAATCCGTTCGAGCGCCGTCTCGTACTCGTGCCGCTCCAGCGCCGCGAGAGCCGCGCGCAGCATGTCCTGCGCGACAGCGCCGTCCTTCGAGCCGTACATCCCCCACCACACTTCTGTCTGTTCGGCCCGAATGCTAAACCGTGACGCCGACAACAGTTGTGGTGCGGTGTGGCGGGCGCTATCCGAATGGCCGTGCGGCTTCGCACGTTAGCGGGCGCGCACCCGCGGCGCGACCGGATTCCGCACGTCGCCCACATCACACGCGCCGCGGTGGAATAGATCCGGCCGGGCCCCGGTTGATGAGTTCTGTCGGCGTCGGAAACAGCCCCGGGCCGCACCCATCAGTCGCTACGAGCGACCACTCGCCGAGAGGCGCTTGTTGGGCGTCGACTTCTCTTCGCGGCATTCGTGCCGCGAGCGGACGCCGCCAGTCACCCCCGTCTGGCGGCGTTTTGCTGTTCCGGGCCCGCCGTCACGGCCCGGCGCAATTCGCCACGCGGACGGACTGATTCAACGGCTCGCGGCACCCGCCGCGAGTTAGCCTGAAAAATATGGTGCGCGAGCGCAGGGGGCTGGCCGGCGCGGTAGCGGTGGCGATGACGGCGAGCAGCGTGTTCTTCGGCAGTGGTGCGGCGGGGGCCGCCCCGGCCTCATCGCGGTGCGCGCAACCGATAGGGCGGGAATTCGAACGCGGGACTCCCGAAGAAGCCGGATTCGACCCGACACTGCTCGCGGATGCCCTCACTTTCGCGGCCGGTCGTAATCGCGCCAATGTGCAGATCTTTCGGCACAATTGCCTGATCGGTGAAGGCCCTTTCAACGAACTGACCGGATCCGTCCCCTGGAATGTCTGGAGCGTCACCAAAAGCGTCGTTTCGCTCCTGGCCGGAATCGCCTGGGATCGCGGACAACTCGATCTGGACGCCGCTATCGGCGAATATCTGCCGCCCGGACTCGGCGATGCCGCGCACCGCGCCATTACGGTGCGCAATCTGCTCACCGAAACATCCGGATTGCGAGTCGGTGTCGTCACCGAGGGGATTACCGGGGTCGTTCCCATCGATCCCTTCAGTGCCGTGCAGGCGCTCGCGGTGCCCTTCGCGGATCCGCCCGGCACGGTGTTCACCTACAGCCAGCGCAATGTGGACCTGCTCGCGTACGTTCTCGAACTCGCGGTCGGCAGCCCGCTCCAGGAGTTCGCGCAGCGGGAACTGTTCGGCCCCATCGGCATCGAGCGCGGCGACTACTACTGGGCCCGGGATCGATCCGGGCACACCTACGGTTACGCGCACCTGTTCCTGCCGCCGCTGGACCTGGCGCGACTGGGATTGCTGGTCGCCACCGGCGGGCGCTGGCACGACCGGCAGGTGATCTCCGCCGAGTATCTGCGCCGCGCCACCGCGCCCTCGGACACCGACCCCTGTTACGGCTTCCTGTTCTGGACCGGCCCCGGATGCGCCGAGAATCCCGAATTCCTGCCCGCGGACGCCTACTCCATGTCCGGCTTCGGCCTGCAGCACGTGTACTTCCTGCCCGGCCTCGATCTCACCGTGGTGTGGACCGGCCTGTTCGGCGTGCACACCACGCAGGTGCCGGGCGGTCTGCTGAAGCACGGCGTGGAGGTGCCGCACGAGTTCTTCCGCAGGCTCTTCGCCGCCATGACCGACAGCCCGGTCCCCGCGCCGGGCCCGTTCGTGGAACCTCCGGCGCAGTTGAACGCGGGCGACTACATCGACACCGATATCGCGCTGGCCGTGTTCGGCCTCGGTCCCGCCGCCTATCCCGGCTGTACCGTGCTGTCCTGCTTGGACATTCCGCTCGCGCCGCCGTTCAGCGACGCGCCGCCGGGCTGCCTGCTGCTGGCATGCCTCGGCTCGGATCCGCGCACACCCGGAATCCGCTGACCCCACGCCCCCGGTCCCCGAACCGAGGGGTGCCGACTAGGGTGTCACGGCCGCGCGGCCCGCGAGATCACGCAGTTCATCGGCCGGACGCCGGCCCGCGAACTGTAGTAGGTCGCGCACCACCTCCCGGGCACGATGATCGTTGTGCACGTACTCCGGGGTCAGCCGCTCGGCGTTGAGCAGGGACTCCAGAGCCTCCGATGCCTGCCGCCGTTGCGCGTGCGCGCGTGCGACATCCACCAGGAAACGCGCCTGCCGCTCCGGTGAGAGCACGGACGCGTCGACGGTGCGCGCGGTATCGAGCGCCTCGCCCGCGTCACCGAGCTCGACCGCCACCGCGACCGCGTACACGGCCACACTGGTCGGACCGAATTCGGTGTCGAAATCGTTGCGCCCCTCACCGAGTCGCGCCGCGGCGGCACGCGCCGCGGCCAATCCCGTGCGGGCCGCCGTTCTGTTCCCGTCCGTCGCCGCGATCACCGCCAGCATCAGCTGGAGAGAACCGTAGAGCGACAACACCTCCGGACGAACGAGATCGTCGCCGGCCTGACCGACCTGTGGCGCCAACGCGGCCACCGAGACCCGAGCCGCCTGCTCGGCCTGCTCGAGTCGCTGCAACCGCAGGAAAGCCTGTGCCATGCGGTACGTTCCGGCCACCACGCTGAGCGCGTCACCGGATTCCTCGGCCGCGGTCAGCGCCCGATCCGCGGCAACCCAGGCCGCATCCACTTCTTCCTGTCTGGTGAACGCGGTCGCGGCCACCTGGTAGGCGCGTGACAGCAGTGTCAGCACCTCCGGCCGCTTCGCGGAATCGCTCCGCGCCGCGTGTTCGAGATCCGGGATGAGCTCCAGCAGGCTGCTGCCGACTTCCACGAGCCGAGACTCGTGCGCCAGCCGCCAAACCAGATCCACCCGCTCCCGCAGCCCCGGCAACTCGTCGGCCGACTCGCGATCGACCGGTCTCACTTCCGAGTCGCCAAGGATTTGCTCCAATGCCGGATGTCCGGTGAGCAACAGTCGCAGCTGTTCGAAAACGGCGGACCCCGCTCGACGCCCATCACCGCGATCGGCGGCCAGGGGTTCGGCCGCCTCCGGTCTGAGATCTCGCACCGCCACGCCGAGTACATCGGCCAAACGCTGTAGTACCGACAGTCTCTCGACCGGCAGCACGTCACGCTCGACCTGTGACACCCAGCTTTCCGAGCGCCTGATCGCGGCGCCCAACTCTTTCTGCGATAGTCCCCGCCGCCGGCGCAACTCCGCTACCCGTGCCCCTAGGGTACTTTCGGCCACCGGGTCAAACTCCTTCTGCCTGATCGGCTTTCCCGGCCGTCACCGCCCGCGTGTTTCGCCGATGTCTACCATGCCCTTCTCCTTCCCGATGGGAACTTCTCCTTCCCCTATGAGATCTGCCGACAAGGATTCCAGACAGGGCGAGCTTACGGCGCACAGTATGGAACATGTATTTTTCTTATTGCACCGCAATTTTTCTGTGTTTATCGTTTACCGAGGACACGTCGCACCAAATCCGACACAAGAGGTGGCTGTTGACCGCGGCACCGCAAACGCGTGAAGTCCATGTGCGCCTGCGCTTTCCGGGCGGCATGGTCTTGGACTACCGCGCCGAACACACAATTGCCGAACGACTCGCGGCACATCTGCGCCCCCATCGCATTGAAGTCACCATAGAGACGTCGGCCCCGAACCGACTTCCCCCACTCCCCTGCGCCGAACTCTGGACCGACTGAAATGAGAAAACGGGCCGTTTGATCCTTGGTGGATCGAACGGCCCGTTCTCGGACTCACGTGGAATCTCAGCGATTCGCCAGCAGGACCTCGGCGATCTGAATGGTGTTCAGCGCGGCGCCCTTACGCAGGTTGTCGCCGGAGATGAACAGCGCCAGACCGCGGCCGTCCGGCACGCCCGGATCCTGGCGGATGCGGCCGACGAGCGAGTCGTCGGCGCCGGCGGCGGCCAACGGGGTGGGGACGTCCACCAGCTTGACGCCGGGGGCGCCCGCGAGCAGCTTCTTGGCGGTCTCCACCGAAATCGGCTCGGCGAACTCGGCATTGATCGACAGCGAGTGCCCGGTGAAGACCGGCACGCGCACGCAGGTGCCGCTGACCAGCAGGTCCGGCAGGTTCAGGATCTTGCGCGACTCGTTGCGCAGCTTCTGATCCTCGTCGGTCTCCTCCGAGCCGTCGTCCACCAGCGCGCCCGCGAGCGGGATCACGTCGAAGGCGATGGGCGCGACGTACTTGTTCGGGGCCGGGAACTCCACGGCCGAACCGTCGTGCACCAGCTGCTCGGCGTTGTCGATGACCGCGCGCACCTGGGTGGCGAGTTCCTCGACGCCGGCCAGGCCGCTACCGGACACCGCCTGGTAGCTGGAGACGATGAGCCGACGCAGGCCCGCTTCGTCGTGCAGCACCTTGAGCACCGGCATGGCCGCCATGGTGGTGCAGTTCGGGTTGGCGATGATGCCCTTCTTGAGGTTCCGCGTCGCCTCGGGATTGACCTCGGAGACGACCAGCGGGACCTCGGGGTCCTTGCGCCAGGCCGACGAGTTGTCGATGACCGTGACGCCGGCGGCCGCGAAGCGCGGCGCCTGCACCCGGGACATGGTCGCGCCCGCGGAGAACAGCGCGATGTCCAGGCCGGTCGGGTCGGCGGTCTCGGTGTCCTCGACCACGATGTCCTGACCGCGGAACGGCAGGATCTTGCCCGCCGACCGCGCGGAGGCGAAGAACCGGATCTCGTCGACCGGGAAGTTGCGCTCCTCCAGCAGCTTTCGCATGACGGCGCCGACCTGACCGGTCGCGCCGACGACTCCTACCCGCAGTCCCATGATCAACGCCCCGTTCCGCCGTGCACCACGGCCAGTTCGTCGCCGCCGAGCTCGAACGCCCGGTGCAGCACCTGCACGGACTCGTCCAGGTCGGTGTCCTTGACCAGCACCGAGATTCGGATCTCGGAGGTGGAGATGAGATCGATGTTGATACCCGCGTCGGCGAGCGACTCGCAGAAGGTCGCGGTCACACCCGGATGCGACTTCATACCCGCGCCGACGAGGGACACCTTGCCGACGTGATCGTCGTAGACCACCTGCGAGAAGCCGATGTCGCCCTGGCGCTTGGTGAGCAGTTCGACCGCGCGCGGGCCGTCCAGCTTGGGCAGGGTGAAGGTGATGTCGGTCTTACCCGTCTCCACCTTCGAGATGTTCTGCAGCACCATGTCGATATTGATCTCGGCATCGGCGACGGCACGGAACACCTTGGCGGCGTAGCCCGGTTCGTCCGGAATGCCGACCACGGTCACCTTGGCCTCGCTGCGGTCGTGCGCGACGCCCGTGAGGATTGCTTGCTCCAAGGGGATGTCCTCCATCGATCCGGTAATCAGGGTGCCGGTCTTGTCCGTGTACGAGGAACGGACGTGCACCGGCACGTTGTAGCGGCGCGCGTACTCGACGCAGCGCAGCATGAGAACTTTCGAGCCGCAGGCGGCCATCTCCAGCATTTCCTCGTAGGAGACGGTGTCCAGCTTCTGGGCATCGGAGACGACCCGGGGATCGGCGCTGAAGACGCCGTCCACATCGGTATAGATCTCGCACACATCGGCATTGAGCGCGGCGGCCAGCGCGACGGCGGTGGTGTCCGAGCCGCCGCGGCCCAGCGTGGTCACGTCCTTGCTGTCCTGGCTCACGCCCTGGAAGCCCGCGACCAGCACGATGGTGCCCTCGGCGAGCGCGTCCTGCACCCGGCCCGGCGCCACGTCGATGATCTTCGCGTTGCCGTGCGCGCCGGTGGTGATGACACCGGCCTGCGAGCCGGTGAAGGACCGCGCCTCGGCGCCGAGCGAGTGAATGGCCATGGCCACCAGCGCGTTGGAGATGCGCTCACCCGAGGTGAGCAGCATGTCCATTTCGCGGGCGGGCGGCGCGGGGGCGACCTGCTGGGCCAGATCGAGAAGTTCGTCGGTGGTGTCACCCATCGCCGAGCAGACCACGACCACATCGTGGCCCTGCTTCTTCGTCTCGATGATCCGCTCGGCAACCCTGCGGATGCGCTCGGCGGTGGCGACCGAGGATCCTCCGTACTTCTGGACGACGAGAGCCACGGCGGAAATCCTCCAAGATCGACTAACTGCTGCTACCGATCCACAAGACTACCGGCCCAGGTCACGAGATTTTCGGCCACCTCCCGGCAACCGGAATCTCACCGAGTTGATCAGGCGCGAGTGAGCCAGGTGACCTGCGCACCACTGTCGAATTCCCGCCGCCGCTCGACCCGGAAGCCGGTCGGCCGGAAATTTCCGGCAAGCGCCCGCACGCCGTCCCCCAGCAGCACCGGGTACTGCTTGATGACGAGTTCGTCGATCTCGTCGAGCACCTGGGCGGCGAACTTGCCGCCGCCCGCCAGCCAGATGCCCTGTCCGTCCTCCTTCTTCAGGCGCCGGATCAGCCCGACCGGGTCCGATTCGACCAGTTCGACCCCCGGGTCGGCGATCTCGCCGAGCGTCGTCGAGACCACGTACTGCCGCAGGTGCGGGTACGGGCTGGCGATGCCGACCGCCAGCGCGGGCTCGTAGGTGCCCCGCCCCATGACCAGGGTGTCGAAGTGCGCGTTGGCCGCGCCCTCGGGCACACCGAAGTGCGGCCGGACGTGCGCGGGCAGGGTTTCCGGGTAGTCGGTCGCCAGCCAGGTCCAGAAGTCGGGCGACGCCTGGTAGTCGCTGATGTCCCCGTCCGGGGCGGCGATGTAGCCGTCGATGGACATGCCGACGAAGTAGGTGAGATTTCGCACGAGGTGACCGCCTTTGTATTCGATATCGAAAGGTGTTGGGCCGAGCCGCGACTCGGCGGCGCGTTTCAGGCGCGGCTGTACCAGGTGACCTGCGCGCCGTTGTCGAACTCCCGGCGCTCGGTCACCCGGAACCCGGCCGGGCCGAAGGCGCCGCCGACCATCGGGATACCGCCCCCGGCCAGGACCGGGTAGCTCTTGACGATCAGTTCGTCGATCTCACCGGAGAGCGCGCCGGCCAGCGCGCCGCCGCCGCAGAGATAGATGTCCAGGCCCGCTTCCCGCTTGAGCCCCCGCACCAGCCCGACCGGATCCTCGGCGACCACGCTCACCGCCGGATCATCGAGTTCGCCGAGGGTGCGGGAGATGACGTACTGCCGCATGTGGGCGTACGGGCTGGTGATCCCGTGCAGGTAGGCGGGGTCGTAGCTGCCGCGGCCCATGATGACCGTGTCCATGACCCGGTTCGGGGTGTCGATCGCCATTCCCACGGCCGCCCGCAGGTGCGTGGGCACGACCTCCGGATAGCGCTCGTTCATCCAGTCCTGCATGTCGGCCGAGACCGGATAGAAGTCGAACTCGCCGCCGGGACCGGCGATGCAACCGTCGAGGGTGACCCCCACGTAGTAGACGAGCTTTCGCATGTTTACCGCCTCATCCGTAGTACTCTGCACGAAGTGATTGAAATGTAGTACTACGACTGGAGTGGTGTCAACACCGGCCGTGAGCAACATCGCCGCGATCCACGTGAGCGGCGCTGGAACACGTGACAAGCAGGGACGCCGCTTCGTCAAGCCCAGAGAAATAGTCACGTTTCAGAGCTGACCGGCCGAAATTTCTCCCCCACCTGTCCGAGATGCCTATTACGTTGGCGGCCAGGGATATTCGCAAACCTGTCGAAACAGGCGGGTTCGAGCGGCCTGGGACACAGTTGACTCGGCGAGCGACGCTGGTCACAATCAGGCCCCGAAGCTGGAGGGTTGGAATGCGTACTAAGACTGATCACCGATTCGTCATCGACATCGATCCCGATCAGGTGATGGAGGCGTTGCTCATGGTCGAGCAACTGCCGGACTGGTCGCCTTCCCACTCGGATGTCCGGGTCGCGACCCGGGACAAGATGGGCAGACCGAAGCGAACCTACATCTCGGCGAACCTCATGGGCCGGCCCGATCGGCAGGTCGTCGAGTACACCTGCACCGAGAACCGGGTCGCCTGGAAGGTCACCGAGTCCAGCGCCGGAGCCGGCGGCCAGGGCTGGTTCGACGTCGCCGAGACCGAGGACGGCGGCACCGAGGTCTGGTACCACTCCGAGATCTACCTGCCGATCCCCGCGCCCGGCATGTTCCTCAAGCGCACCGCGCGCCGCGAGGGCGAAGCCATGATCGAGAACTTCATCGCCTTCGTCGAAGCCGTCACCGGCGTCGAAGGACTCGGCGAGGTCGAGGAACCGTACGCCGAACCCGCGCCCTACGAGCCCGCGAGCTACGCGCAGCAGCTCAACTACGGCCACGGATTCGAGCCGAAGTTCGGCACCGCGTAACAGCGACGGGCGGCACGCCGCGGGAGCCGCGGTGACGCCGAGGGCGAACACGCGTCCGCCGCACTGTCGTTGACGCCCCGGGCCCTGCACTATGTCCCACATGCCCGGTGCGCAACGATCACGATTGACGAGGGTCGGCGAGAACGCCTCCGTCACCCAACTGGAACTATTCTTCGACCTGGTGATCGTGTTCGCCTTCACCATGGTCACCGACTTCGCCGCGCACGAGACCACCGCGGTCAACATGCTGCGCTCACTGCTGATCCTCATGCTGCTGTGGTGGATGTGGATCGCCTACTCCTGGCTCGGCAATGTCATCAAGGCCGACGAGGGCATCGCCCGCGTCGGCATTTTCGTGGCCATGGGCGGCGCGTTCCTCATCGCGCTCACGATCCCCGAGGCCTTCCACGACCTGCCCGGCGGCTGGTACGCGCCACTGGTCTTCGTCATCGCGTACCTGCTCGTGCGCCTGGTCCACCTGTGGATGTTCTGGCTCGCCAGCGCGCAGGACGCGCAGCTGCGACACCAGGTCGTGCGCTGGGCCGCCGGGTCGCTCACCATCTCCGGCACCCTGCTGACCATCGGCGCGCTCACCAGCGAGACCGCGCAACTGCTGCTGTGGCTGGCGGCGCTCGCCGGGGACATGCTCTGGACCAGCCTGGCCGGCAACGAGTGGCGACTCAACTCCGCCAAGCACTTCGCCGAACGCTACGGGCTGATCATCATCATCGCGCTGGGCGAATCCATCGTCTCCATCGGCGTCGGGGTCGCCGGCCTGCCGATCTCCTGGCCCATCGCGCTGGGATCGATGCTGGGACTGGCCATTTCGGGCCTGCTGTGGTGGGCGTACTTCGACGTCGCCGCGCTGACCGTGGAACACGAACTGGCGCACTCCACCGGAACGCGCCGGGTGCGAATCGCCCGCGGCTGCTACACCTACTGGCACTTCCCCATGATCGTCGGCGTCATCGCGCTCTCGCTCGGCATGAAGAAGGTGATCAACTACGTCGGCGACGCGGAGGACCACCGGCTCTCCGACGCGCTGTACGGAATTCCGCTGTACTGCCTGTACGGCGGCGTGGTGCTGTACCTGCTGGCGCTTGTGGGCTTCAAGTACTACGCGACCCGGCAGCTGAGTACGCACCGGCTGCTCGCCGTCGTCCTGCTGCTGGTGCTGATCCCGCTCGCGGCGGCGCTGCCCGCCCTGGCCTCGCTGACAATGCTGTTCGTGGTGCTGGGCGCGCTGATCCTGTGGGAGACCATCTCCTATCGCGAACCGCGCGAGGAGATCCGGCACGGATCGCACGACGCGGCGTGAAGGGTGCTCGGTGGATCAGCGGTCGAACCGGTGATCCACCGATTCGCTCACGCGCACGCCCTCGCGGACGGCCTCGCGCATCTGATTGATGTTCTCCCGCAGCACATCGGCGACCAGCTCGTCGGTGCGCTCGTCGGCCAGCACCCGGAAGATGATCCGGAAACTCGCGTCGGCGACGCCGCGAATGATGTCCTCGTGGAACGGCAGATAGCGGACCCGGCCCAGCTGCGGGTCCTGGCGAATGAACTCGACCATCATCTGATCGATCTCGCCGCGGTTCTCCTCCAGCGCGTTCGCGATGTTGCGGGCGTAGTGGCCGGTGCGCAGCACCTCGGCGACCTCGTCCAGCACCGCCATGGTCACCGGCCGCTTCACGGTGTCGACGATCGCGCCGACCGACCGATTCACGATCGCCGCGGTCACCCGGTCCCCGAAGGCCCGATCGGCCACGCGCGCCAGCCGGACCACGATCACGATCACCCGCAGCAGCCGGAAGCCGCGGAAGAAGGGGCTGGTCACCGGGATCATGCCCAGCACCTCGTACCAGTAGACGAACGGGAAGGTCCAGTTCCAGCCCTCCCGCCGCCAGCGCCAGCAGAACTCGACCGCGAAGATCGCGCAGATCGTGTAGTCCGCGATCTGGATGAGCCGGTAGGTGTCCCCGCCGACCGGGAAGAACGTGATCCAGGCGACCAGCACGACCGAGATCACCGCCAGCCCCAGCATGAGGAAGTCCGTCCACAGGGCCGGTGGCTTACGCGGGTACTCCACGTCCCGCGGTGCGCTCGCCTCGATCACGCCGACCCCTTCCACATCGAACGGTCCCGCGCCAGCGTAGTGGCCGTACCCGGCTCGGTGCGCGATTCCGCGACGGCCGGTCCGAGGGGCGGCCGGCGATCACGAAAAGCGTTCCTGCGCAGGTATTTCCGCTACGCGCTCAGCTGCCCGCGCGAATGATCGCCTCGATATTGCGTTCGGCCAGGGCCGTGATGGTCAGCGACGGGTTGACGGTGGCCGAGCTGCCGGGCAGGCCCGCGCCGTCCATCACGTAGAGCCCCGGGTGCCCGTGGACGCGGCCGTACCCGTCGGTCGCCTGGCCGAGCACCGCGCCGCCGAGCGGATGGGCGGTGAAGAAGGCGTTGGCGTCGTACCCGATCGGGGCGTAGTCCAGCAGGGCGCCCGAGCGCTGCGCGATGCGCTGGTCGACGGCCCGGCAGGCGGCGGCAACCTGATCCTGCACCCCGGCGTTCCAGCTCAGGCCGACCGCGTTGCGGGCGCTGTCGTAGCCGAAGCGGGCGCGGGTCGGGTCGAGCACCATGCCGAGCGAGGCGATCGCGCCGGTGTCGACGGGAATGCCGGGGACGTACCAGTTCTCGAGCGTCAGCGGGACGGCCGAATCATCGAAGATCCGGCTGGCGCTGGGCACGCCGCCGCCGGTGGCGCTCAGCGAATCGGCGCTGCGGGCCAGCACCACGTCGCCGTTCGTGCCCCAGCCCGCGCCGATGTGCTCGTTCAGCCGGGGCAGGGCGCCGGTGGCCTGGGCGCGGACGAGCAGTTCGGAGGTGCCGATCGATCCGGCGCCCAGGAACAGCCGATCGCAGGTGAGGGTGCGGGTGCGCAGGACCACACCGGTGGGCGCGAGCTTGGACACGGTCACCACGTATTTGCCGGAACCGTCCTGGGCGATCGAGTCCACGCGGTGGCCCGGGAAGATGGCGCTGCGGCCGGTGGCCTCGGCGTAGCGCAGGTAGTTCTGATCGAGGTCGAACTTCGCGCCGTTCGAGTTGCCGAGGTTGCTGCGCGACGCGGTGGCCGAGGCGCGGGTGGTGCCGGCCAGCTCGGCGCGCAGCACGTCCCAGTTGAAGATCGAATCATTGGCCAGCGGTTCGTAACCCGCGGTCCGCACCTGCTGATCCCAGACCCGGGAGTGGGCGAAGGGCGCGGAGTTGTAGATGTCGGCGGGCATGGGGCTCAGCCGCAGCATCTGCCGCACCCGCGGGTAGTACACGCTCTCCAGCTCGCCGTAGTCGACCACACCGCGAAAGACGCTGTCGAACAGGTGCTTCGGCGGGGCGACCATGGCGCCGGAGAAGATGATCGAGCCGCCGCCGACCGCGGCCGCGCGCCACACGTCGATGCCCGGGTAGTCGACCACGTCGAGCACGCCGCCGAAGTCGGCGAAGGCCATCGGCACCTTGGTGACGCCGGTGAAGCTGGTCCGGTGCCAGAACCCGCGGCCGTCGGGCAGGTCGTCGCCGGTGAAGATTTCCCGCTGCGGGTCGTTGGGCCAGCGTGAGCCGCGCTCGAGCACGGTGTTCTGCACGCCGGCCTCGGCTAGTCGCAGGGCGGTGACCGCGGCGCCGAAGCCGGAGCCGATCACGATCGCCTGGGAGTGCTCGGGCGGATCCGGCAGCGGCGCGAAGATTTCCGGCACCCACCGCTCGAACAGCGCGTTCCACAGTGGACTCGCCGACGCGGTACCGGGGCCGCGCACGGCCGCGCCCGATCCCATACCGGCGACAAAAGCCGCAAAACCGGCAGCTTTCAGTAGAGCGCGCCTCCGCACCGGCCACCTCCCTCATCAAGTAGGCCGCGCGCGAGATTACCGTTCGGTCGCCGGTCCAACAACACATGCGACGAGCCGAACAATTCGGTCATACGTGTCGGCTATGCCCGGTAGAAATCAGTCGGTAGCCGACAATTCGCCAGATCTATTCCGGCCACCGGGACCGTGTCGTGGCGCTGACCAGATCAAGCCACCCTGCCGTTCTCGGCGACAGGCTCGTCCGCCCGGACAGCCGGGCGAACGAGGGCAAGCGCTCATCCGGTCGGCGGCGCGCACATCTCCGTACGCCAGCGGCACGCACACCACCTTCGCGCCTGCGATCACGGTTCAAGGACCACGCGAGGTACGCGCGCCCCAATCCCATTGCGGCAGGGGCAGATCCGAACACCGCCCCGCGCGTGCGACTTCGGCTGGGGGCGGCCGGGGGTTCGAACCGCGTCAGGCGCGCAGGCGCTCGCGCCGGAGTTGCTCCACCTCGGGCATGGGCAGCGGGTCGAGGGAGTCGACGCCCAGCGCGCGGGTGAGGAGAAGGTCCGCGAGTTCGGGATTGCGGGCCAGGGCCGGGCCGTGCATGTAGGTCCCGATGACCGAACCCTGGATCACGCCCTCCAGGCCGTCGCCGACACCGTTGCCCACGCCCTTGGTCACGCGCGCCAGGCCGGTGGCGTCGCCGCCGAGTTTGGTTCCGCCACGGTGATTCTCGAAGCCGGTCAGGGCCTGGGTCAGCTCCGGCAGCAGCGGGGCGGTCGCCACCTCGCCGATGGCCCGCTTGTCCTGCGGGGAGGTCGTCACGTCTATGAGGCCGACGCCGTCCACCCGCTCCCCGGACGAGGTTTCGTACCACTGGCCCAGCACCTGGATGGCCGCGCAGATGGCGAGCACCGGCGCGCCCCGGCCGGCGGCGCGCTGCAGTCCGGGGAACTTCACCAGGTGGCGGGTGGCCAGGCGCTGCGCGGAATCCTCCGCGCCGCCCAGGGTGTAGATGTCGAGCGAGTCCGGCACCTCGTCGGCCAGGGTGATCTCGACGACCTCGGCGGCGTAGCCGCGCATACGCAGCCGCTGCCGCAGGACCAGGGCGTTGCCGCCGTCGCCGTAGGTGCCCATGACATCGGGCAGCACCAGGCCGATGCGGACGGTCGATTCGCTCATGCGCGGACGCTCGCCTTCTCGTCGAGATCGCGGTTCAGGTCACGGAACGCGGTGTAGTTGGCCAGCACCTCCACCTGCCCGGCGGGGCAGGAAGCGATGGCGCGCAAGGGATCCGCGACGGTGGTGTGCTCGACGCCCGCGTAGGTCAGGCGCACGGCCAGGTCGGTGGCGCGCTCACCCGCGGCGACCACCTGGGTGCCCTCGAAGTGCTCGAACCGCACGTCCCACAACCAGGACAGATCCTCGCCGTCGGGCACCTGCCCGTTCACCGCGATCACCAAACCCTTTGCGGCGGGGTCGATCATGGACAGCGCCTCCTGCCAGCCCGCCGGATTCTTGGCCAGCAGCAGGCGCGCGGTGCGGCCGCCGACCTCGACGGTCCGGTAGCGGCCCGCGATCTCGCGCACGGTGCCCGCGGCGGCCGTCGCCGCGTGCGCGTCGGCGCCGAGCGCGACGGCGGCGGCCACCGCCTGGGCGGCGTTGCCGCGATTGGCGCGGCCCGGAAGCGCAAGGGCCAGTGGGATTTCCAGGCCGTCGGGACCGTGCAGCGCGTGCTCGTCCACCCGCCACTGCGGTTCCGGGCGTTTGAAATCCGCGCCGGTGCTGTACCAGTGCTCGCCCTCCCACATGATCGGCTCACCGCTGCGCGGGCAGCTGGTGGCGTCGACCGCCCAGCCGCTGCCCGCCGCGACCCACACCACGTTGGGATGGTCGTAGGCGATCGAGGTGATCAGCACGTCATCGCAATTGGCGATGAGCACGGCGTCGGGGTGGCGGGCCATACCCGCGCGCAGGCGGCGCTCGATCATGTTGATCTCGCCGACCCGGTCCAGCTGGTCCCGGGAGAGATTGAGCAGCACCACCGCCGCCGGATTCAGCGCGTCGGCGACGTGCGGCAGGTGCAGTTCGTCCACCTCGATCGCGGCCAGGCGCGCGGTGCGATTCGCGGTGAGCGCGGCCACGATCCCGGCGTCCATGTTCGCGCCGTCGGCCTGCGTGGCGACCTCGCCGAGCGTCTGCAGCGCCGCGGTGGTCATGCGCGTGGTGGTGGACTTGCCGTTGGTGCCGGTGACCAGCACCGTGCGCCGCTCGCGCCCCAGCTGGGTCATGATCGTCGGGTCGATCTTCAGCGCGATGAGGCCGCCGATCATCGATCCTTTACCGCGTCCGGCTTTCTGCGAAGCCCACGACGCCGCCGTCGCCGCCCGCAGCGCCAGCTTTCCGCGTACCGAGATGTCTGCCACGATCGCGAGTTTATTGGTGCGGTGCGCCGGGTGCGCAGGCGGTGTCACGGCTTTCGGCGTGAGGTGCGCCTCAGACGCGGCGCGTGGTCACGGCGTTCCCGGGCGCCGCGGCTCGTCAGGTGTTGTAGAGCTTCGCCTCGTAGGCCGCGGAGTAGTACTCCTCCAGCTGCTCCACCGTTTCCGGCGTATCGGGCATCAGTTCCTTCACCAGCCGGGCCTGGCTGGGCAGGGTGTCGACCGGCCACCGGTCCGGCTGCCACAGCCCGCTGCGCAGGAAGGCCTTGGCGCAGTGCAGGAAAACTTCCTCGACATCGACTTCCACCGCCAGGATCGGCCGATGCCCCTTCACGACCATGTCGTCGAAGTAGGGTGCGTCGCGCACCAGCCGGGCACGGCCGTTGATACGCAGGGTCTCCCCGCGCCCGGGAATCAGGAAGATCACGCCCACATGCGGATTGCCGAGGATGTTTAGGTAGCCGTCCACGCGGCGGTTGCCCGGGCGCTCGGGAACGGCGATGGTCCGATCGTCGAGCACGCGCACGAATCCGGGCGGATCGCCTTTCGGGGAAGCGTCGCAGCGGCCGCTCGCGTCGCTGGTGGCCAGCACGACGAAGGGCGAGTTGGCGATCCATTCCCGGTCCCGGGCGTGCAGGTGGTCGCGTTCCTTGGCGACGGCGCGCGGCGTCGGCGTTCCGATGAGCGCACGCAGTTCGGCCGGATCGGTGATCTCGCTCATGCTTCGATTGAACGCCCGCGACACCCCGCCGCACCAGTGATTTGTGACGAACCGGCCCGGCGGGACGGCCGGCTCAGAGCGGTACGTCGAACAGGTTCGGTTGCCCGGCCGCGTATCTCGCCTCGTCCAGCTGCCGGAACGGATCCAGCTCCGGCGCGCGGTAGAGGGTGAACAGCGCGCAGCGGGGCGCGGTGGATCCGGTCACGTCCAGCAGGGCGTTCACCGCGGTGCGGGCGGACTCCGAGGCGCCCTCCATGGTCGCCAGGTCCACCTTGGTACGGACGTAATCTCCGGCGAGGAAAAGGTTTTCGAGTTCGGCGCGATGGGATTCCGGCCGCAGCGCCCAGGAGCCCGCGGTATTGATCAGCAGCGGGTCGGCGTTCTCGTTGCGGCGCTGCGCGGCGTTCCAGGTCACGCCGGTGTCCAGGAACCAGGAGTGCAGGTCCTCGTCGCGCAGCAGGATCTGCTTGTCGTTGAGGTGCGCCTGCAACTGCGCCCAGACCTCGCGGGCGATCTCGTCGTGCGTGCACTCCTTGGCGGTCTTGCCGAACAGGATGCCGGGGGTGTTCCAGTCCGAGATGTCCACCGACAGGCAGTCCTGCACGGTGCCGTCGCCGAGTCCGGACATGGGCGTGCGGGTCCAGAACTGGTTCTGCGATATCGACGTCAGCGACCAGGGCGAATCCACGTAGGCGGCGTGCCCGCGCGCGATCGCGGAGGGGGTGCGCAGGAAGAACTGGATGCCGGTCATCCAGTCCACGGTGAGCTGGCTCATGCCCGCCAATTCCGGCCTGCGCGTGAGGATTTCCGGCGTCCAGAGGGTCCGGGCCACCTCCACCGGGAGCGCGACCACGAAGTGATCGGCCGTGATCGTCTGCGCCACACCGGAAGTGGTGACCACGCGGGCGCCGGAGATGCGGTTGTCGGCGACCTCGAGACCGTGCACCTCGGCGCCGGCGAACTTCACCCCGAGTTCGCGCAGCCGCCGCACCCACGGGTCGATCCAGGCTTCGTTGGTCGGGCCGTCCAGCAGCCGGTCCAGCGGGCCGTCGTTGGCGATCTCGAAGGGGTTGCCCAGGAACTGCTCGCCCATCGTGCCGATGGTGCGGGTGCTGGCCAGATCGTCCTTGGCCGCCACCAGCAGGGTGGTCAGGGTGCGCGAGAGCAGCATGCGGAACTCGTTGGAGCGGTGGCCCGCGCCCACGTAGTCGCGCCAGGAGATCTTGTCCCACTGACCGTATCGGCGGGCGTCGCAGCTGGAATTGAAGACCAGCAGGCGATTGGCGAAGTACAGCGCGTCGGCCTGGCCCATCTTGGTGGTGGTCGAGATGGCGGAGCTGACGGTTTCGCGGAAGTCGTCCGGCGTGGTCCACGGCTTGCCCGCGCGGCCCAGCGGCAGCAGGGTGTCGTCGGCCCCGCGCCGCGAGAAGCGGGCCTCGGGGGCGGCGACCAGGTTGTCCCACACGCCGTTCGCATTGTCGCCGAAGGGAATCCGCCGCATGGTGTCGGTGAGGTGGCGGTAGAAGCCGGGGAAGAAGCGGAAGCCGTGCTCGCCCCACAGGTCCGGGCGGCCGTCGCGACCGGAGTTCGGGACGGCGATGCTGCGAGCCTTGCCGCCGAGCGCGCGGCGCTCGTAGACGGTGACCTCGAAGCCGCGCTCGGCCAGTTCGTGCGCGGCGGTCAGGCCCGCCGGGCCCGCGCCCAGGACCGCGACGCTGCGGCCGGGTGCGGCCGCCGCCGGGGTCGGTCGCAGGGTGGTCGCCGACAGTGCGCCGACCGCGGCCCCCGCCGCGACGGCGCCGCGCAGCACTGACCGCCGTGCGACGGACATACGCTGTCCAGTCATTTCCCTACCTCCCACGCCTGGGAGGAATCCTAGGCAGCGGGAACGGGCACCGGGTCGGTAGGGGTGATCTTTTCCGTACCCGGGGTCTCGGGTCGCGGCGCGGCGGCGGCGCGGCGGAACCACCGGACCCGGCGCGGGGATGCCCCGGAGGTTGCTGTGAAAGCGCCCGCGATCACGATCACCGCGCCCGCCAGCGCCACCGCCGACGGGTTCTCGCCGAGAAAGAACCAGGACGCGGCGATGCCGACCACCGGCACCAGCAGCGACAGCGGGGCCACCGTGCCCGCCGGATAGCGGCTCATGAGATAGGTCCACAGGCCCGAACCGGCGATGGTGCCCAGCAGCGCGATGTACGCCAGCGCCACGAACGCGGGCCACCCGCCCGGGCCGAACGCGGCAGCGAGATCGTGCCAGCCGGTGGCCGGCCCCTCGGTGAGGGCGGACAGGGCGAACAGCGGCAGCGGCGGCACGACGGTCATCCACAGGGTCAGGTGCAGCGGGTTGACGCCGGTGGATTCGGCCGCGGCGAGCCGGGATCCGACGTTGCCGAAGGCCCAGCCCAGCCCGCCGGCCAGGGTCAGCAGCAGCGGCAGCAGGGCCGCGTGCTGCATGCGATCCCAGCCGATCACGGCCATGCCCGCCATCGCGACGGCGATGCCGAACAGCTGCACCCCGCGCAGCCGCTCGCGCAGCAGCACCGCGCCGAGCAGCACGGTGAAGGGCGCCGAGGACTGCAGCACCAGCGAGGCCAGGCCCGTCGGCATCCCCGCCCGCATGGCACTGAACAGGAAGGCGAACTGCAGGATCCCGAACCCGGCCCCGTACAGCAGCAGCCACCGCCACCGCACCGCCGGCCGGGGCACGAACAGCAGCACCGGCACCGCGATGACAGCGAATCTCAGCCCCGCGAAGAAGAATGGCGGAAAATGATCGAGCCCGACCCGGATCGCCAGGAAGTTCAACCCCCAGAGCACCACCACCGCCAGCCCCAGCACCCGGTCCCGATTCGTCATACCGGGAATCATCCGACGACCAATAGGTAAGAACAATCGAATAATTCTGCATCAATACTGTAGTAAAACTTACCTATGCACCACCCGGATCCCCCCGCCGACGACGCCACACCCCCGCGCTCGGTCCCCCGCCCCCGCCGGATCCCGGCCTCCTCCGATCCGGCCACCGCCACCCCCCGCCCCCGCCGCGTCCCCGCCGACACCCCGCCGCGCCGCACCCCCGACCCCGGCCGTCGTGCCACAGGCACCCCCCGCACCGCCTCCGGCCAGTCCCCCGATCCCGCCCGCCGGGTACCCCCCACAGATTCCCCCGCCACTCCGCCGACCCGAGGTGCAGCCGCGGTCCGCCCCCGCCGCGTCCCCACGACCCCGCCGACCGCCACCCCGATCCCCCCGAGGGCAGGCCTCCCTCCGCAGGATGCCACCCCCGCACTCCCCTCCCCGGTAGTCGGCGACACGGGCATGGCCACCCGCTCCGGCGAAGCCCCCGAAAAGTCCGAGCCCGCCGGCATTCCACCATCCACCCCCGCCCCACCGTCGCCCACCGACACCCAATCGAACGAAGTCCCCGAAACGCCTGGGCAAGAACAGGTTTCACCGTCCCCCACCGACACCGCCCAGGCAGACGAACCGGCGTCCCGAGGCCCCGGCAATCCCGCCGCAGCGCACACCGGCCCCCTGCCCGACGGGACATCCGATCCGTCTGCACACCAACATGTTTCGACATCGGCCGCTGACACCGATTCGATACCCCGACCGGCATCCCCCGGCCATCCTGGAACCGCACACGACGGCGTCCGAGCGCGCGAAGGATCCGATACTTCCGCGCACCAAGTTGTTTCAGCTTCGGCGACCGGCGCCGGATCGGTGCGCAGAGCGATACCCGGCGGCGACATCCACGACATGACCCGGGGGAGCGACACCGCGGAGCTACGCCGCAGAGGTGTGGCCGGCACCGGTGAAGACCGGCGTCGCGGCGCGGAGCGCGAAGGGCGTTCGGGCGCGGGCGAACACGGGGGTGCGCGCACGGGAGACAATGGGCGGGTGGCGGATTCGAGCGCGGCGGAGAGCGGCTCGGGGGCGCTCATGTCGGTGGAGCGACTGCGGGTGCTGCGGGAGCTGGCGGACCGGGGGACGGTGGCGGCGGTGGCCTCGGCGCTGTCCATGACGCCGTCGGCGGTATCGCAGCAGTTGAAGGCGCTGGCGCGGGAGGCGGGGGTGCCGCTGCTGGAGCCGGACGGGCGGCGAGTGCGGCTCACCGACGCGGGGCGGGCCCTGGTGGTGCGGGCCGACGAGGTGCTGGCGGCCGTGGAGCGCGCCGCGGCGGAGATGGCCTCGTATCGGGGATCCGCGCGCGGGCAGGTGCGGGTGGCGCTGTTCCCTTCCGGCGCAGCGCTGTTGCTGCCGCACGTGCTGACCGAGTTGGCCGCGAGCGGGGTGGAGGTGGTCGCCCGGGACGAGGACGTGCCGCCGTCGGAGGTGCCGCGCCTGCTCGCCGACTACGACGTGGTGCTGACCCACCGGGACGAGCGCTCACCCTCGGTCGGCGGGGCGCGGGTGAGTTCGCGCGTGCTGATGCGCGAGCCGATCGACGTGGTCGTCGGCCCCGGCCATCGCTTCGCCCGCAATGCCACGGTGATGCCCGCCGAGCTCGCCGACGAGACCTGGATCAGCGTGCGCGGCGGCTTCCCGGTCGACGACGTCCTGCGCTCCATCGCGACGGTCACCGGCGTACAACCCCGAATAGCCCAGCGCCTCAACGATTTCACCGTCATCGAGGCCCTGGTGGCCGACGGCTACGGCATAGCCCTGATGCCCCACTACGCGGTCCGCCACCCCGACCTGCTGATGCTCCGCCTGACCGGCGTCCGGGCCGCCCGCCTCTACGACCTGGCGACCCGCCCCCACGCCGAGAAACGCCCCGCCGTCGCCGCCGTCCTGTCCGCCTTCCAAGCCGCCGCCCGCACGGTAACCACCGAAACGCCCTGACCCCGAACACCTCCGGGCACGGGTCGGCCCCGCGCTCGGGAGGGAGGCGGGGCCGGGTCGGGCGGGGTGGGTCTAGCGCGGAGGCTGCTGACCGCGGCCTATCTGGGCGGCGTGGTAGCCGAAATCGTCGGCCACCATCGCGGCCAGTTCGAGGAGGGCGCGGCGGGTCGGTTTGCTCACCAGCTCCAGGTCGATCTCGGCGCCCTCGGCGAGGTGATCGTCGAAGGGCACCACCTGTACCGCGCGGGTCCGGTCCAGGAACAGCTTGCGCAGCTGATCCAGGTCCACGGTCGAGGAACCCTTGCGAGAAGCGTTGACCACCACCACGGTCCGCTCCACCAGCTTGTGGTAGCCGTGGTGGTCGAGCCAGTCCAGGGTCGCCGACGCGCTGCGCGCGCCGTCGATGGCGGGCGAGGTCACCAGCACCAGCGAGCTGGCCATATCGAGCACGCCGGACATCGCAGAGTGCATCAGACCGGTGCCGCAGTCGGTGAGGATGATGTTGTAGAACTGCTGCAGGATGCCGATGGCCTTGCGGTAGTCGGCCTCGCTGAACGCCTCCGACACCGCCGGATCCTGTTCGCTGGCAAGCACTTCGAGGCGGCTGGGCGCCTGCGAGGTGTGCGCGCGAACATCGGAGTACCGGCTGATGTGGTTGTCCTCGAGCAGATTTCGCACCGTCGAGCGCGTCTGTCTCGGCACCCGGTGGGCGAGGGTGCCCAGGTCCGGGTTGGCGTCGATGGCGATGACGCGGTCGCCGCGCTGGGAGGCGAAGGTCGAGCCGAGTCCGACCGTGGTGGTGGTCTTGCCGACACCACCCTTGAGCGAGAGGATCGCGATGCGGTAGTCCCCGCGCACCGGCTGATTCACCCGGTCCACGAGCTGGCCGTAGACGACGTCCGCCGGCGACTCACCCGGGTTGATCATGCCGCCGGACGCCTTGTGCACCGTCCGGCGCCAACCACTGCGCGGCGCGCGCCGGGCGCGCTTGAGCAGATTCAGGTCGTTGACCGAATTGCCCTGCGGCGGCGGCTGCTGGCCGAAACCGGGCTGCTGCCCGAACCCCTGGGGCGGCTGCCCGTTCCAGCCCTGCTGCTGGAATCCCGGCGGCGGCCCCTGCGGCGGCTGCTGCTGCACCGGCGGGGGCGGCGACCAGGTGTAGATCGGCGCCCCGGACGCGTCGGCGCCCGGCCCGAACTGGCCCGGCGGCCCCGGCTGCTGACCCTGCGGCCCGAACTGCCCGCCCGGATCCGGCTGCTGCTCCGGGAACACCCGGCGCACCATGCCGTCGCTGCCGATCTCCTGGCGGATCTCCCCGTACGGCGTCTCGTCACGAACCTCGCCGAACGCCTCACCCTGCGGAAAACCGCCCGGCGCACCGGGATTCGGCGGCGGCGCGAACTGGCCGGAGTCGGGCATCTGGTAGTTGCCGGTGGGCGGGAACCCCGGCTGCTGGCCGGTCGCGAACGGCCCGCCGTAGGCGCCCTGCGGCGGGAATCCGCCGGGCGCGAAGGGATTCGGGCCCTCGGGCCCCGGCGGGAAGCCGCCCGGCGCACCGGGCTGCGCGAACGGCGGCACCGCACCCGCGCCCAGGTGCACGGTCTGGTCGATCGAATCCGGAACCGGTGGGAAGAACCCCGCGCCCGGCTGCTCCGCCTCGGCGGATTCGCCCGATTCCGGCGGAACCGCACCGGCGGACGCGCGTTCGTCCGGCTCGAGATCGTCGGCATCCACCGACGACCCCGGCTTCGAAGTCGAATTCTGATCGTTCGTGGTCACGTGTCCCCCATCTGCTCGACAGCTCGAACAGAGAGCTCGGCGCTAATGCAAGCACAACGCTAGCAGCTGTCCCGCCTCTCCGAATCTTCAGCGCATGGCCCGGGGCCACGGCCCGCCCCGCGTGCGAGCCCGCGGTCCGGTGCGCCCGGCGATGCGAGGCGTACCCCCGCGGGTTACCCCGATCCCGCGAAATCAACTCGCCCGGTATCGAAAAGCCCGCCCCGGCAATCGGAGCGGGCTCGTCGAGACTTCGGTGTCAGTTCGCGCGGGCCGCGCGGTTGACCGCGGAGACGACCGCGCGCAGCGAGGCGGTGGTGATGGAGGTGGCGATGCCGACGCCCCAGGTGACCTTCTCGCCGATGGCGCATTCGACGTAGGCGGCGGCCTGCGCGTCGTCACCGGAGGACATGGCGTGCTCGCTGTAGTCCAGGACGCGGACCTCGTAGCCGATGGTGCCCAGCGCGTCGACGAAGGACGCGAGCGGCCCGTTGCCCTCACCCGAGATGGCCTGCTCGACGCCGTCGACCTTGACCACGGCCTCGATGTGATCGACGCCGCCGTCCAGCTCGGAGGCCGAGACCTTCTGGCGGATGCGCTCCAGCGGCAGGATCGGGGTCAGGTACTCCTCGGAGAAGACGTCCCACATCTCCTTCGGGGTGACCTCGCCGCCCTCACCGTCGGTGATCTTCTGGATCGCCTGCGAGAACTCGATCTGCAGTCGGCGCGGCAGCACCAGCCCGTGGTCGGTCTTCATGATGTAGGCGACGCCGCCCTTGCCGGACTGCGAATTCACCCGGATGACAGCCTCGTACGTGCGGCCGACGTCCTTCGGGTCGATGGGCAGGTACGGGACCTCCCAGGTGATGTCGTCGACATCGGAGCCCGCGGCGTCGGCGGTGGCCTTCATCGCGTCCAGGCCCTTGTTGATGGCGTCCTGGTGCGATCCGGAGAACGCGGTGTAGACCAGGTCGCCGCCGTACGGGTGGCGCTCGGCCACCGGCAGCTGGTTGCAGTACTCGACCGTGCGGCGGATCTCGTCGATGTTGGAGAAGTCGATCTGCGGATCCACGCCGCGGCTGAACATGTTCATGCCCAGGGTTACCAGGCACACGTTGCCGGTGCGCTCGCCGTTGCCGAACAGGCAGCCCTCGATGCGATCCGCGCCGGCCTGGTAGCCCAGTTCGGCGGCGGCCACGGCGGTGCCGCGGTCGTTGTGCGGGTGCAGCGACAGCACGATGGAGTCGCGGCGCTCGAGGTTGCGGTGCATCCACTCGATGGAGTCGGCGTAGACGTTGGGCGTCGCCATCTCCACGGTCGCGGGCAGGTTGATGATGAGCGGCTTGTCCGGGGTCGGCGCGATGATCGCCGAGACCGCGTCGCAGACCTCCTTGGCGTAGCCCAGCTCGGTGCCGGTGTAGGACTCCGGGCTGTACTCGTAGCGCCAGTTGGTGTCCGGGTGCCGCTGCTCGATCTCCAGGCACAGGGTCGCGGCGTCGGTGGCGATCTTCTTCACCGCGTCGCGGTCCGCGCGGAAGACGACGCGGCGCTGCAGGATCGAGGTGGAGTTGTAGAAGTGCACGATGACGTTCGGGGCGCCGGCGCAGGCCTCGAAGGTGCGCTCGATCAGCTCGGCGCGGGCCTGGGTCAGCACCTGAATGGTGACGTCGTCCGGCACTGCGCCGTCTTCGATGATCTCGCGGACGAAGTCGAAGTCGGTCTGCGAGGCGGACGGGAAGCCGACCTCGATCTCCTTGTAGCCCATGCGGACCAGCAGGTCGAACATGCGGCGCTTGCGGGCCGGGCT
This sequence comes from Nocardia sp. NPDC055321, assembly GCF_053645575.1. Lineage (NCBI taxonomy): Bacteria > Bacillati > Actinomycetota > Actinomycetes > Mycobacteriales > Nocardiaceae > Nocardia > Nocardia sp. NPDC055321. Next base: position 28,875 of record NZ_JBSHMS010000015.1, on the reverse strand, counting down.
CATCGGGTCGATGAGCGCCTGGTTGCCGTCGCGCAGATCCACCGCACACCAGGAGGGAGCGCGATCGATGACCTTGTCCGGCCAGGTGCGGTCGGGCAGATCCACCGCCTCGACCTCTTCGGCGAACGGCCGATACCGGAACACCGGCATCGAGGAGTTCTTCTGCTTGTTCCAGGCGGGCTGGTCGGCGGGCGCGGGTTTGCTCGGCGCGGTGATGGAGCGCGAGCCGGATACGAACGCATCAGCGGGTGACATAGCGATTTATCTCCGAAGTGTGGCTGGATCCCAGGTATGGGTTTAGACCGGCACGACTGGCACCCGCGACGGGAGGCCAGTCCGAATCAGACCCCGTCGCGGCGGCAAAGGAGAAGAAGTGCCCGCTGCATGATGATCAGAGTTTACAGGGCTGCAATGCGCACCCGGTAGCCGGGGAGGTACGCGCCACACCGCTGAACCTGCTTCTTCCGCTTTGCCGCATTTGCCTACCGATTTGCCGCGTTAGCGCAGAGTTCGTGGATGAAACGCATCTTGTCCAGCACCGGTTCGGCCAGTACGAAGGGGTACAGGTCGCGGTGCCCCATCGAGCGATTGACCATGTTCAGCGCCCAGGCCAGCGGCAACCACAGATCGATGATGCGGTCGAACCCCGCGCGGCCCACCTGCGGGCGTTCCAGGGTGGCGCCGGCCGGGGCGAAGCCGAAGGCCGCGGCGGTATCCAGGGTGTCGCGGATGTGGAGGTAGTGGGCGAAGGTCTCCGCCCAGTCCTCGGCCGCGTGCATGGTCGCGTACGAGGAGACGAAATTGTCCTCCCAGCCCGGCGGCGGGCCGGAACGGTAGTGCCGGTCCAGGGCCTCTTGATAGTCGGCGAAGGGATCGCCGAACAGCTCCCGGGACAACTCGAGATCGGCGTCGGCGGTGACCAGGACCGGGAAGTAGTAGTGGCCGATCTCATGCCGGAAGTGACCGAGCAGGGTGCGGTACGGCTCGTCCATGGCGACCCGCAGTTGCTCGCGGTGCACGTCGTCGCCCTCGGCCAGGTCGAGGGTGATGACCCCGTTCTCGTGGCCGGTCATGACCCGCTCGGATCCGCTGGCCAGCAGATCGAAGGCCAGGCCGAACTCGGGATCTTCGACGCGGTCGACGATCGGCAGCCCGAGTTCGGTGAGCTCGAGCACCAGGCGGCGTTTGGCGGCCTCGGCCTCGGCGAAGGCGGGCAGCCACTTGTCGTCCTGATCGGCGGGCCGGGTCCGGGTGAGGCGGCACGATTCGCAGAGGGTGGGGCCGCCGGTGCGCGGCACCAGCCAGTTGCACTGGGCCACATGGCGGTTGTCGCAGAGCCGGAACTCCTGGGCGTCGACGGTGCCGCTGGTGAAATCGCGGGCGCTGTCCCCCGCATCGTCCGGCTCGCCGCTCGCGCGCGCGGGATCACCGTCCGCGGCGATGACCAGCAGCGCCCGTTCGGTCAATCCGAAGCCGAGCGGACTGCCGCATTGCAGGCAGAGCGAGTTCTCGAAGGCCAGTTGCTGGCCGCACTGGGGGCAGCTGAAATCACGCACGGCACGACACCTCGATCGTTCACGGGGACAGGGGGGCCACGTCCACCGACACACCGATGGTGCTCTCCTTGGCGTCGGTGTAGATGATGCCGCGGACCGGCGGAACATCCGCGTAGTCCCGGCCCCACGCCAGGGTGACGTACCGCTCGTCGGCGAACTGATTGTTGGTCGGATCGAAATCGAGCCAGCCGCCCTCGGCGCTGCCGTCCGGCAACCAGACCGCGGCCCAGGCGTGGGTGGCGTCCACCCCGACCATGCGTTCCTTGCCCGGCGGCGGATCGGTGGCGAGGTAGCCCGAGACGTAGCGCCCGGCCAGCCCGAGCGAGCGCAGGCAGGCGATGCCGAGCCGGGCGAAGTCCTGGCAGACGCCGGCGCGGGCGGCGAAGACGTCGGCCACGCGGGTGCTGACGGTGGTGGAGCCGGACTTGTAGGTGAAGTCGGTGAAGATGCGGGTGTTCAACTCGGTCACCGCGTCGAGCAGCGGGCGGCCGGGCGGGAAGGATTCGGCGGCGTAGGCGGCGAGTTCCGGGACGATCTCCGGCGGCACCAGATCGAGGGTGAATTCCACCGCCAGCGGGCCGTTTCCGTGCCCGGGGCGGGCCTGTTCCCACGGCTGCGCGGCGGCCGTGGCGGGCGGGCGCCGCACCTCGACGACCGATTCCCCGGTCACCTCCAGGCGGCGGTGATCGGCGGTGACGTGGAAGTAGAGCGTGGTGTTGTCGTAGACGTCCGTGCCGACCGAGCGATCCGAGGGCACCGGATCGACGCGGATATCGTGCGAAAGCAGTTGCTGGCCGGGGAATTCGCGCGGCGTCAGGTACGCGCGGCCGTAAGAGCTCGTGACCACGTCGGAGTAGACGTAGACGGTGCGGTGCAGGACCCGGTAGCGGCGCGCGGCGCTCATCCGACCACCCGGGCCGATCCCCACAGCGGCTGGGTTTCACGCGGCACCGAAAGCCGTGTGCTCTCGAAGGATTCGGAGACCTTGCGCAGGCGCAGATGGACGCCGTCGAGCAATTCGGCCAGTTCGGTGCGGCAGCCCTGCGCGTCGATGACCTCCAGGTCGGCCGGGTCGAGCCGATGCAGCATGCGCTGGGCGTCGCTCAGGAGGCGTTGCGGGCGTGCGGATCCGGCCGCGGACGGCAGCGCGAGGAAGTGCGCTTCGAGGCGGGCGAGCTGATAGGCGAGCGAGCGCGGATTGCTCGCGTCGAACAGCAGCAGCGCGGCCAGTGCCGCCACCCGCACCGAATCCCGATGGCGGCGACGGTAACTCACCGAGGACACGGTGGCCCGCAGCACCGCCTCGGTGACCACGCGTCCCACCGGGGGCGGGTAGGTGTCGGTCAGCGCGGCGGCCAGCAGCGCGCACAGCGCCAGCCCGCGTTCGATGCGGCGGCCGATGTCCAGGACCCGCCAGCCGGTGTCGCGCACCGTGGATTCGCCCTCGATCCCGGTCAGGGCCAGCAGCCCCGCGAGCGCGCGCGAATGCACCGCCGACAGCGCCGCACCCTGGTCCCCCCGCACGCCCCGGTACTCCGACAGCGCCCGGTCCACCGAACCGAGCACCATCCAGGTGTCGGGCGAGAGCTGGTCGCGCACCGCCCGGGCGGCCTTCCCGTACCGCTCCATGGCGTAGGCGACCGACCCCGGCAGGTCGCGGTCCACGGTCAGGGCGACCAGGTAGTCGTGATCGCGCCGCGAGGCGCCGGGCAGCGCGATGGGCATGGTCGGCTGGTCGGAGTACTCGCGCCGACGCTGCTCCCGCCGGGCCGCGATGTCGTCGGCGTCCCGGTGGGCGCGCGCGGGCCGGGCGGCGCCTTGGGATTGTGATTGCCCGCCTTGGGATTGCGATTGCCCGCCCTGCGATTGCGACTGTCCGCCTTGGGATTGCGACTGCCCACCCTGCGACTGGGACTGTCCGCCTTGCGATTGCCCGCCCCAGGATTGGGTCTGTCCACCTTGCGACTGCGACTGCCCACCTTGGGACTGCGACTGACCGCCCTGCGACTGGGCCTGCCCGCCCTGCGATTGCGACTGACCATCCTGCGACCGGGTTTGCCCGCCTTGCGATTGCGACTGAAGCTGCCGGTTGATCCAATCCGACTGGGCCACCGGCTGTTTCGGCGCGGGCGGTGCGGTGCCGGTCATGTGCCCGAGGGCGGCGATGAGGATGGGCATCGCGTCGGCGCCTTCCATCCAGGGCCGGTAGCGGTAGTCCTGGTGCCGGTCGTGGGTGGCGCCGAGCAGGCGGACGGTGGCCTCGGCGCGTTCGCCGTAGCGGCCGAGCCAGAACAGATCGTTCAGCACGCGCGGCGAGCTGACGACCTCGAGGGCCGCGACGGCCGGGGTGCGGTGTTCGCGCTCCTCGGCGACCTCGACGGCGGGCGCCGGGGTCGGGGTGGCGCGCACCCAGATGTCCTTGGCGGCGGCCTCGCCCACCATGCCCTCGGGACCGGTGCGCTGATGCAGTTGCCCGAGCCCGCCCGCCATGACCCGGTAGCCGACCCGGCCCGCCAGGGAGAACAGCCGCATCTCGACCGGCGACGCGGCCAGTGTCCCGCCGGCCGACACCGCCGGCGCCACGGCGAAGCGCGCGGGTTCCTGGCCGACCCATTTCCAGCCCTCGGCCTCGATGCGGGCGCGCCACTGCGCGCGCTGCTCGCGGGTGAGCAGGGTGCCGAACACGGTGGTCCCGTCGCGGGTGGAGCGCAGAATCAGCCGGTGCAGATTGCCGATCAGGTAGGAGCGCTGGAGATCGTCACCGCCCCAATAGGTTTCGACGCTCGGCAGCTTCAGGTCTTGATCCAGCAGCGCGCGGGACAGCCCCGGCAGGAACGCGGCCAGCGCCGGGGACTCCAGCACGCCGCTGCCCAGGGTGTTGACGACGGTGACCGCGCCCTTGCGCAGCACCTCCACCAGGCCCACCACCCCGAGCCGGGAATCGGGCCGCAGATCCAGCGGATCGGAGAACTCGGCGTCCACGCGCCGCAGCACCACGTCGACCTGTTCGAGGGTGCCGAGCGAGCGCATCCACAGTCGCCCGTCCCGGACGACCAGATCGGCGTTCTCCACCAGCGGGAAACCCAGCACCGACGCCAGATACGCCTGATCGAAGGCGGTTTCCGACTGCGGTCCCGGACTGAGCACCACGACCGTCGGCTCGTCGTCGGCCGCGCGCGGCGCGGCTTCGATCAGCATGAGGCGCATGGCGCGCACGAAGGGCGTCAGCGGCAGCGGGCTGGCGAGTTCGAACGCTTCGGGGATGGCGGCGGACACCACGCGCCGGTCGGCCAGCGCGTAGCCCGCGCCCGAGGGTGCCTGCGCCCAGTCCGCCAGCACCCGGAATCCGCCGTCGCTCCAGCGGCCGATATCGCAGGCGTGCAGGAAGAGCTGATGCCGTCCGGGCAGCGAGATACCGTGCGCGGCACGCATGTAGCCGCTGTAGCCGAACACGACCTGCGGGGGCAGCAGCCCGGAGGTGATGGTGCGGCGCGGCCCGTACACATCGGCCAGGATGGCGTCGAGCAGCCGGGAACGCTGCACCACACCGGCTTCCAGCCCGGCCCAGTCCTGCGCGGCGAGCAGCAGCGGGATCGGGTCGAGTCGCCAGGGCGTGGCGGCCGCGGGTTCGGTGGCCGAGCCGCCGAGCTCGGTGTAGGTGATGCCGTCGTCCTCGATGAGCCGGCGGACCCGGGCGTCGAGCCGGCTCAGGCCCGCGCCGCCCTGTTCCAGGAAATCGCTGGAGAGTTCGGCCCACAGCGGCCGCAGCCGCCCGCCGCCGTCGACCAGTTCGTCGTAGTAGCCGTCGGTGGGCAGCCCGCAGGCATCGAAGGCGCCGGTGTTCGCCGCCGCCGCACGGTATTTCGCGTACTGTTCGGCCGCCGCCGGGCTCATGGCGGCCGCACCCCAGCGGTCCCGTCCGGGCGCAGCGTCACCCGGTGGCGTCGCCTCGAGCATTGTCACCGCAAACCACTCCCGCCGGATGCCTATCGGTCGCCGGACAGGCCCCACACCGTGCGTGCCCGGCGTAGGTCCAGGATCCCGGGCGCACCGATATCCGTCGCCTGTACCGCCATTTTGGCACGCAGATCGGCGATGTCGACCGGACCGGGCGTGTGCCCGGTCGGTTCGAAGCGCCGATTGCGCCGCGACTGCGCCGCGAGCGCGTTCACCGGCGGACCCGGATAGAACATGCCGCCCGGATGCGAGACGTGGTACGTGCACCCGCCCCGGGACAGGCCCGACTCGGTGTCGACGATGTCGAAGACCAGGGGCGCGTCGACGGTGATGGTGGGGTGCAACGCGTTCGGCGGCTGCCAGGCCCGGTAGCGCACGCCCGCGACCTGCGTGTCGGCCTTGCCCGCGGGCACGAGCGGCACCGGGAAGCCGTTGCAGGTGAGCAGGTATCGCCCGCGGTCGGCGCCGGTGAGAAGCACCTGCAACCGTTCCACCGACGAGTCCACGTAGCGGGCGGTGCCGGCGGCGGTGGTCTGCTCGCCCAGGGTGTTCCACGGCTCGATGGCGCCGCGCAGTTCGACTTCCATACCACCGAGTACCACCGTTCCGATGCGCGGAAAACGGAATTCGAAGAACGGATCGAGCCAGCTCATATCGAAATCGATGCCGTGCGCGCGCAGATCGGCCACGACCTCGCCGATGTCGGCCGCCAGGAAGTGCGGCAGCAGGTACCTGCCGTGCAGGTTCACCCCGTGCCGCAGCAGCGGCGCGGTGTACGGGCGTTCCCAGCAGCGCAGGACCAGCGCGCGCACCAGCAGTGATTGCACCATCGCCATGCGGAAGTGCGGCGGCATCTCGAAGCCGCGCAGTTCCACCAGCCCGAGCCGCCCGCGCGCGGAATCCGGGCTGTACAGCTTGTCGATGCAGAACTCGGCCCGATGGGTGTTGCCGGTGAGATCGGTGAGCAGGTGCCGCAGCGCGCGATCGACCACCCACGGCGCGGACAGCGCGTCCCCGGAATCGGACGCGCCCGCCGGGTGCAGGCGCGCGATCTCCGCGAAGGCGATCTCGAGTTCGTAGAGCGAGTCCGGGCGGCTCTCGTCCACCCGCGGGGCCTGCGAGGTGGGGCCGATGAAGCGGCCGGAGAACAGGTAGGACAGCGCCGGATGACGCTGCCAGTAGGTCAGCAGCGAGACCAGCAGGTCCGGCCGCCGCAGCAGCGGCGAGAGCGCGGGCGTCCACCCGCCCAGCGTGATGTGGTTGCCGCCGCCGGTGCCGCCGTGCGTGCCGTCCACGTCGAACTTCTCGGTGCCGAGCCGGGCCAGGCGCGCCTGCTCGTACAGGGTGTCCAGCAGTTCGGCCTGTTCGGCGAACGATTCGGCGGGCTGCACGTTGACCTCGATGACGCCGGGATCCGGTGTGATCGACAGGGTGTGCAGGCGCGCGTCCACCGGCGGCGGATACCCCTCCAGCACCACCGGCTCCCCCACCGTCGCCACCGCCTCCTCGACCCGGCACACCAGGTCGAAGTAGGCGTCGAGTTCGGTGACCGGGGGCAGGAAGACGAACATGCGCCCCTGCCGCACCTCCACCACGAGGGCGGTGATCGGCGCGTCGTGCGCGGGCACCACCGCCGCGTCCGGTTCCCCCGACAGCGGCCGCGTGCGCGGCGGCGCGACGGGGTCGTTCTCCACCGTCTCCGGCGGCGGATCCCAGGAGACGGATCCCAGCGGCAGCCGCAGCCCCGCCGGAGAATCCCCCTCCGTCAACACGATTCGCCCCCGCCGCAGCCGCCAGTCCGCGCTGGCCCAGCCGCCGCCGTCCGCCCGCCGGTGCAGCGGCAGCACGTAGGCCGCCGCCTCCCCCGCCGATTCGTCCAGCCGCGCCAGCAGTTCCGCCCGCGCCGCCGCCGAGTCCCGCTCCGGCGCCAGGTCTTCCGCCCCCGCGACCGGGTCCCCCCACGGGACCCGCGCCTTGGCCCCCATCCGCGCGAGCGGGTCCTCGAACGCGGGCCGGATCTGGCTCTCCGGCAACCCGAGCCCGTCGACGATGTGCGCCAGCACGGCCCGCGCGACACCCCCGGAGCCGTGCGCGACGGGCTGCTCGTCATCGACGGCGCGAGTGCCCGCCGTGCGCCCGGTCGCCGGGGATCCGTTGCCGCCCACGGCGGCAACCGGAGCCACCGCTGCCCATGTCCCCGCGTCGGTCCGCTGCCGGTCGGTCGCACCGTCCGCGTCCACGCCCGGACCGCTGCGCGCCACGGCCGGGCCGCCCGCCGCTGAATGACCGTCCGCCGCGGCGACACCCGCGCCCGAGGTCGTTCCGTACGCCCCATCGGGCCGGCCGAGACCCGATACCCGTTGTGCATCAGCACTATTGGATGCCCGCAGCGCGCCGTCCGAATCCGTACCGTTCGGCGCCCAGCCTCCTACCGCGTCCTCCGCGTCCGCGTCTTCACCGACCGCAACCGCGAGCCCGCGATCGGAAGTGTGTTGTGACCCATCGGAGTCGGTGGCCCACTTCGCTGCCGGGACTGCGGAACCGGACGCCGGATTCGCGGCCGGGTGTGGCTCACCGTGCGCGTCTGCCGCCACGGCACCGGCGGTCTCGGGCTCCGGACGGATATCCGGGCTGAACGAATCCGAGTCCTGCGCGACCGTATCGCCGGGCGTCGCCGAGGAATTCGGACCGGCACCCAAATCCGGCTCATCCGGCGCGGTGGCGGAGTCCCGCGCGGTCGGCGAGCCGGGGACGTCCGTCGAATCCGTTGCCGCGGACTCCGGTGGCGCATCGGGTGGGAGCCAGGGGTCTATCAGCAGGTCGGGATAGTGCCAGAGGGGTTTGCCGTCGGCGCGCCAGAGCAGGGCTATGTCCCAGCGGGGCAGGGGCTCGCCGGGATACCACTTGCCCTGGCGGTACTGGACCAGGCCGGTGGGGGCGTAGATGCGGCGCAGGCGGCGGGCGAGGTCGGCGGCGCGTTCGCGTTTGTGCGGGCCGTCGGCGTCGGTGGTCCACTCGGGGCCGGTCTGGTCGTCGATCGAGACGAAGGTGGGTTCGCCGCCGACGGTCAGGCCGATCCCCGCGTCGCGTACTCGGGCATCGACCGCCGCGCCCGTGGCGGCGATGCGGTTCCATTGAATGTCGCTGTAGGGCAGCGTGACCCGGGGATCCTCGTGCACGCGGTGCACGGTGTTGGAGAACTCCAGGGTCGCGCGCACCGGATCGGTGGCCCCGGTGATGGGCGCGGAGGACACCGGATGCGGCGTCGCGGCCAGCGGGATGTGCCCCTCCCCCGCGAAGAGGCCGGAGGTGGGATCGAGCCCGACCCAGCCGGCCCCGGGCAGGTACACCTCGGTCCAGGCGTGCAGGTCGGTGAAGTCGGCGAGCGGCCCGGACGGCCCGTCCAGCGACGGCAGGTCCTGCGCCAGCTGAATGAGGTAGCCGGACACGAAACGCGCGGCGAGCCCGTATTCACGCAGCACCGACACGAGCAGCCAGGCCGAATCCCGGCACGAGCCCAGCGCCGAGCGCAACGTGTGATCCGGGGTCTGCACACCGGGTTCGAGCCGGATGGTGTATCCGACGTCCTCGCGCAGCGCGTGGTTGATCGCGATCAGGAACTCGATGGTGCGCGGCCGGTCGCGGGGCGGGTTCGCGCGCACCCACTCGCGCACCAGTTCGCCTGGGCCGGAACCGGGTTCGGCCTCGTCGACGGGGCGCAGGTACGCCTCCAGGTCGGCGGCCAGTTCCGGGGGATACCGGAAGGGGAAGTGCTCGGCGTACTCCTCGACGAAGAAGTCGAACGGGTTGATGGCGTCCATCTCCGCCACCAGTCCGACCACCACGGAGAGCTCACGCGCGGGTTCGTGAAAAACCAGGCGCGCCAGGAAGTTACCGAACGCGTCCTGCTGCCAGTTGACCCAGTGCGCGGCCGGATCCACCCGCATGGAATATGCCTCGATGCTGGTGCGCGTGTGCGGCGCGGGCCGCAGTCGCACCACATGCGGGTGAATCCGCACCGGGCGTTCGAAGGTGTAGGTCGTGCGATGCTCGAGGGAAACTCGAATCCCCATAATCAAGTTCACCACGCGAGAGCGGTGACACGCGGGCTTATTACCGACAGAAAGGACGACACGCGGCGACCTCCCACAGTTGCCGCGAGGGTGTGCGCACACTCGTAGGAACGATGGGAGGAGGTTTCCATGAGCACGACGACGAGCACCCCGGTGTGCCGGCTCTGCGAAGCGACCCTCGATCACTGCCACGGGACGCTGATCGCGCACGCCGACGGGTCCTTCGAATGCACCGATTGGGGCTGCGCCGCGGCCGACCGGGTGCGGCATCCCTACCTGGCCGAATGTTCGATGGTGGCCGGTGGCTGCGAATGCGTAGTGGCGGAGGTCGATTCACACCGCGCGCCGCAGAGCCTAGCGGGCTGATCACCCGCGGCGCCCGGACCCGATCCGGCCGCCGCGGCACGCTCGCGCCGCCTGGCTCCGGACCCCGAGGGTCCGGCAACTAGCCTGGTCAGGTGAGCTACGACCACGTATTGCTGCCCTCCGGTGCCGCCGCGACCCCCGACGCCGTCGACGCGTACCTGACCACGCAGGACGGGAAGCCCGCCGCGGACGTGGTGGCCGAGATCGCCGCCGAACTCGATCGCCGCAACGGCGAGCTGCCGGAGTCGGACGCTTTCCTGGCCGCACCGGCGGCCGACGGCACGATCGGCGCGACGCTTTTCGTTTCCAGCCCCATTGACGCGGTCGGGCACGTCCGGAACCTGCTGTTCGAGCTGGCCACCCCGCACGGGTACGCCGTCTACGATCCGCAGCTGACCTGGTTGATCGATCCGGCCGACCACGTCCCGGTCGCCGTGTCGCACGGCGGAGCCGGCGAATTCCCGTATCTCACAAGCAAACTCGTGCACCAGTGGATCCCGGAGCTGAGTCCGCCGGGACCGTACCTGATCGTCGAGAGCGGTGAGCAGATCTACATCCAGACCTATCGCGGCGAGGACGGCCGGTACGAGCTCGAGTACCGCGACGGGTCACCCGAGCGGCACTTCGGGGTCCGGGTGGACGATCCCGAGACGGTCGCCGATCTGATCTGGTCCTGGACCGTCGGCGACCGCTCGCGCTTCGAGGCCCTGGACTGGCAGCGCCTGACGTTCTGAACGACGCGGGCCGAGCCCGCCACGATCACCCCGCCGAGCCCGGGACGCGAGCGCGTCCCGGGCTTTTTCCGTCCCGCAGGGGCGACTTACACCAGGTCAGCCGGTTTTTGCTAATGCACAGCCAACATTTCACATTTCGGACTGCATAAGGTAATCCTTACCTAATTAGACCGATGTCCAGTTGGCGTCTTCCGGATGCCTGGACCTACCCCGGAAGATTCGATGAGGCTCACCCGACTCGCGCCGCTCCTCGGCGCGTTCACCATTGCCACGCTGGTGGGAACCGCGACCCTGACCCCGCTCGCCGCCCCGGCACAGGCGGAGCAGGCAACCGAAACACTCGCCGACGTCGCGATCAGCGACGTGAACTGCGCTACCGGCGCAACAACTTTCGACGATGTCATCACCGCCGCCGCCACCGCGCTGCGCACGGTCGTGCCCGTCGAACAGCAGTCGGCATACGACCAGCAAGTCCAGGACTTCCGGCAGACCGTCGCCGCCACCCGCGTCCATCGCAACGTGCTGCCGGTCGATCCGGGCACCCTCGGCGCCAAGGTCGAGGACATCGACGACCCGATCGTCACCTACCTGGTCAACGGGCTGGACGCGGTCCGCACCGGCCGCATGGACACCACCGTCTCGGTGTCGGAACTGACCCTCGAGCACGTGGTCGAGGTCTTCCTGCTCGCCAACCGCATCGTGAAGATCCCGACGCAGATGCTCACCACCATGATCCCGCGCGTGGGTTCGATGCTGGTCGGCATGGTGGGCAGCATGTTCAAGGGTGTGCACCGGCTGGGCCGCAGCATCCAGGATCGGATCGGCGACACCTGCAATCCGCCGAACGTCTACGCGCCGCTGGACCTGTCCTTCGCCGAGGAGGAGACGCGGAGCGAATTCCCCGTCCCCGCCGAACTCGCCCACATGGCGAACCAACTCGTGCTGGCCGACGAAAGCTGTACTCCTGCAGGCGAGCTGAATACCGCCGCCGTTCTCGAACGCACCCGCGCCTTTCTCGCCGCCTCCGATCAGCTGCCATTCGATCTGCCCACACTGCACGCGGCCACCGATGCGCTGCACGCATTCCTGCGCGATCACCATGTCGCCAAACCGCTGATCCTGCGTCCCACAGCGGAACTCGGCGCCATTCCGGCAATCCTGGATTACGGCCCGCTGACGCTGCTCACCAATCTCGGGTTCGATATCTACGAAGGCAAGGCGCACCACACGGTTCCGTTGAGCGAGGTGACCGTCGAGAATTCGCTGGACCTGGCCTATGTGACCGCCGATACCGCGAGCCTGCTGCTCTCGCTCGGCAGCATGGTGGCCGGAATGGGAGGCGTCGGTTCGGAGATTCTGACGCCCGTCACAATTGCGCGCGTGCTGGCCTTCGCGCCGATGAAATACGGCTGGCCGGTTATGCGGGGCGTACTGCGCTCCATGTGCGCCGCCGAGTAACAAGCGCATCTCGATTCGGATTCCGGTACCCGCGCAATGAACGGCGCGCGGGCGCCGGAAAGCTAACATTTCGGAATATTCGCACGCGGTGCCGTCCGATTTGCTTTCGAAATCCGTCCGAGACGAGGAGAGAGCTTTGAAGCTACGCCCGAGGCCGAGCACACCGAGACTGCGTAAGAGCCTGGCCGTGCTGGTCGGTATCGCGGCCGCATTGGCCGCGGTGGTGGCATTGCACGCCACCGGGGCGGGCGCCGACGTTCCGCGCAACAGCCAGCACATGCCGTGCCCGCAGCCCGCGGCCATGCCCGCGCCGCCGGTCTGGACCTAACCGCACGGGTTCGCACACCCGGGGAGCGACGCGGCAGCGATGCCGCGCCGCCGCAGCGTAGCGAGCCGCGCCGGGCCCGCGACGCGCCCGGATCAGAGCGCGCGGCGCCCGGACAGCGCCCGGCCCAGCGTGAGTTCGTCCGCGAACTCCAGATCCCCGCCCATGGGCAGGCCCGAGGCGAGCCGAGTCACGCTCAGACCCGGGAAATCGCGCAGCATGCGCACCAGATACGTCGCCGTCGCCTCACCCTCGGTATTGGGATCGGTCGCGATGATGACCTCGCTGACGTCGACGCCGTCGTCCTGATTGCCGATGCGGGTCAGCAACTCCCGAATCCGCAGCTGATCGGGGCCCACGCCCGAGAGCGGATCCAGCGCCCCGCCCAGCACGTGGTACCGGCCGCGGAACTCCCGGGTGCGCTCGATGGCCTGGACATCCTTGGGCTCCTCGACCACGCAGATCATCGTGCGATCGCGACGCGGATCGGAGCAGATGCGGCAGCGTTCACCGTCGGAGACCGTGCCGCAGACCACGCAGAAGCGCACGCCGTCGCGCACCTTCTGCAGGGCCGCCTGCAGCCGGTCGATCTCCGGTGGTTCCACCGAGAGAAAATGAAAAGCGATGCGCTGGGCGCTCTTCGGACCGACACCGGGCAGTTTGCCCAGCTCGTCGATGAGATCCTGAACCGGACCCTCGTACACTCGGTATTCCTCTCCGCCGCTGTCCCGGCCGCGATCAGAAGCCGGGCAGCGCGCCGCCGCCGAGACCGCCGGCCAGCGGGCCGAGCCGATCCGCGGCCAGTTCCTGCGCGTTGCCCATGGCGTTGTTGATCGCGCCGATCACCAGATCCTGCAGCGTCTCCGCGTCCTCCGGATCGATGATCTTCGGGTCGATGGTCAGGGCCAGGATCTCACCGGTGGCGCGAATGCGGACGCGCACCAGGCCGCCGCCCGCCTCACCGTCCACCTCGGCCGCGGCGATCTCCTGCTGCGCGGCCATCACGGCCTGCTGCATCTGCTGGGCCTGGGCCATCAACTGCTGGATATCGAACTCTCCACCGGGCTGCACGGCGTGTCCTCTCTGCGGGGATGTGATTGCGCACCAGCCTACAAGCGGGGCCTGTTGACTCTCCCCCGGTGGGAGAGTGTTCGCTGAAGGCATGACAGCGACGGTTCCCATCGGGGAGTTCTCCCGGCTCAGCTATCTCAGCGTGAAGGCGCTGCGCTACTACCACGAGATCGAGCTGCTCGAACCGGCCGCGGTCGACCCGGGCACCGGTTATCGGTTCTACTCCACCGATCAGGTGGATCAAGCCCATCTCATCCGCCGGCTGCGCGAGCTGAACATGCCGGTGCCCGAGATCAAGGCGGTGCTCGCGGCGCCGGACCGGGCCACCCGGGACGAGGCGCTGCGCGCGCACCTCGAGCGGATGGAAGCCGAGCTGACCCGCACCCGCGACGTGGTCGCCTCGCTGCGGACGCTGCTGTTGCCACCCGCGAGCATTCCACTCGAGGTCGAATATCGTTCCGTCGCAAGCTGTCCCGCCCTCGTACTGGGTGAGACGGTGGGCCGGGACGGCATCGGCGACTGGTGCGACGCCAGTTTCGGCACGCTGTATCAGGGGCTAGCGCGCGCGGAGATCGAGCCCGCCGGTCCCGCCGGAGCCACCTACGACATGGACTTCTTCGAGCAGGAGCACGGCGAGGTCATGGCGTACGTGCCGATCACCCCGGACGACCGGGCGCGCGCCGCGACCGTCGGCCGGGTACTCGAACTGCCCGCCCGGCGCTTCGCGGTCGCCGTGCACCTGGGCCCCTTCACCGAGTTCGACCGCACCTACGGCGCGCTGGGCAGCCACGTCGCCGAGCACGACACCGCCCTCGCCGAGCCGGTCCGCGAGATCTACCTGGCCGGCCCGGACGAGGCCGACGAGTCCGGCTACATCACCGAAATCTGCTGGCCCATCGGCCGGCTCTGAGCAGCACCCGAGTTCATCCGACCCGACAGGAGACCGTCATGGCCATCAGGATCGCCAACATCACCATCGACTCGCAGAACGCCGGGGAACTGGCCGCCTTCTGGGCGCAACTGCTCGACCGCACCGTCGACCCGGACGGCAACGAGCACTTCGCCACCGTCGGCCAGAGCACCGGCCACAGCCCGACGCTCATGTTCATCCACGTCCCGGACAAGAACCCGGGCAAGAACGTCGTCCACCTGGACCTGCTGTCGGACGATCTGCCCGGCGGCATCGAGCGCGCGGTCGCCCTCGGCGCCAAGCACATCGCCGATTTCGACGAGTACGGCATGCAGTGGACGACGCTGTCGGATCCGGAGGGCAACCTCTTCGACATCGCTGCGGGCTGACAAACCCGCTCCCCCGCCCAATAGTTCCCGCACCCATAACCCCGCCCACAGTTCGCGGCCCGCCGAAGCGAAGACCCTTCATCACATAGACATCCACCCAGCAGTTCGCGGCCCGTCTCGTTCTGGACTGAGTGGAGCGGGGGAGCGAAGCGGAGGAGCGGAGGGAGGGAAGAACGAGACTTCGGGGGCCGCGAACCCGCCGGAGCGAAGCGGAGGCAAATTTACACAGCCAGTTCCTGCTTCAGCTTCTCCAAGACCTCGGCCTGGATCTTCTTCAGGCCCAGCGGCGCGAAGATGCCCTCGAAGATGCCGCCGATGCCGCCGGCGCCCTTCCAGCTGGTGCGCACGGTGACCAGCGAACCATTGCCCTCGGGGGTGACGGTCCAGGTGGTGACCATGGAGGAGTTCGAATCACGTTCGGTCACCATGGAATCGGAGACCGTGATGGCCGCGCGCACGTTGCGCTGGCGCTTCTCGGTGGCCTGCAGCGTCCATTCCACGACGGTGCCCGCGCCCTTGCCGCCCTCGACCACCTTGTAGTCACGGTAGTGCGAGGAGAGGATGCGCGGCCGCACCGACTCGTAGTCGGCGATCGCGTCGAGCGTGCGCTTCGGATCCGCCGTGACGACGATCGAACTGGAGGCGCTGACCTGTCCCACCATGTGCTCCTTTGTGATTCCCGGCTGTGTGCCCTGGTGCCGCCCGGTCATGGTACGCCGGGCGGGGTTCCGGGTGGGTATCCGGATTGGACACCGGTGAGCCGCTTCACGGGGCGGCGGTCAGCAGCAGACCGGCCACCGCCGCCCCGGTCGCCAGGACCGCCAGCGCGCATCCGGTGAGCACGAAGCGCCGCATGGGGATTCGCACGTCGTGGGTGCGGCAGAACTCCAGGCACAGCAGCGTCGCCAGCGAGGCCCACGGCGTCACCAGCGGACCGGCGTTGGTGCCGATCAGCAGCGCCAGCACTCGATCGGTCTCCCCGGCGGGTATCACGGCCTCGCCCGCGGTGTAGGCGGGCAGGTTGTTCACCAGGTTGGACAGGCCCGCACCCGCGGCCGCGGCCCGGAACGCGCCGAGCGCCCCGGTGTCGTCGCCGATCACCGCGCTCATCACCGTCGAGAGCCCGTACCGGCCGAGAGTGGGCACCACCAGGAACAATCCGGCCACGAAGACCAGCAGCTGCCAGGGGAACAGCGACCACCGCAGGGCCGCGCGATCCAGGAATCCGAAGGCCGCCACCGCGATCAGCGCGGCGCCGCCGGCGGCGTACTCGACGTGCGCGCCCGCGAAGGGAATCGCGAGCACGAACAGCGCGCACGCGCCGCCGGTGACGTACAGCAGCACCCGTTCACGAGCGTCCGCCGGGGTCACCGGCTCCGGCACGACGTAGCGGTCCGCGCCGCGACGCGGCCGCCTCCAGTACCAGAGCCACAGGCAGATCATGGTGACGCTCACCGAAAGCAGCTGCGGCAGCCACATTCTCGCGCCGAAATCGAGGGCGTGCAGGGCCACGCGGTCGGCGGCGAGCAGATTGGTGAGGTTGGAGACCGGCAGCAGCAGGCTCGCGGTGTTGGCCAGCCACAGCGTCGTCATGGCCAGCGGCACGGGTGCGATACGGGCCGGGATCGCCAGGGCCAGCATGACCGGGGTGAGCAGCACCGCGGTCGTATCGAGGTTGAGCACAGCGGTGGTGGTGGCCGCGAACAGCACGCACAGCAGGAACAGCGCGGCGTAGTTGCCGCCCGCGATGATCGCCAGCCGGTGCGCGATCACGTCGAAGACCTTGGCGCGCCGGGCCAATGCGGCCAGCACGATCACGCTGACCAGGAACAGCAGCAGCGGGGCGATGCGGGCCATGTTGTCGGCGGCTTCCGCACGCGGCAGCAATCCCGTTGCCACGCAAAGCAATCCGAGGACCAGCAGACCGATTCGAACGCCGTCGAGGACGCTCACCCGGCGGCGGACAGCAGCGGACAACCGCGCGAGAGCCGAATCCCGCGGCTCGGAATCGAGTTCTCGCATCGATCAATGCTGACATGGCGCATACGGCTGGGCAGCATGCCCGCACCCGGTTATGCTTCGCCGCGATCCTGCATGACCGGATTGTCTGTTCTACGGGTTTTTCTTCGAGGGGAATCGCTCCACCATGCACTCCGTTCGCCGCGTCAAGAGCGTGCTGTCCTGCGTTCTCTCCATCGTTCTCGGATGCGCCCTGCTGTTCGGCGGCGTGAGCACCCTGAGCGACGACGGCACGGTGAAGTGCGGCAGCCGGGTCATGTCCCCCGGCGACACCTGCGACACCACCCGTAAGGGGCGCACCACCACCCGCACGTACGAGGAACAGAAGGACAGCAACGGCTCCACCCCCTGGATCCTGTTCGGCCTCGGCGCCCTGCTGATCGCCGGCGGCGGCTTCATGCTGGTCCGCGAGATCCGCCGCGGCTCGGGCAACGGCCCCACTCCCCCGGCGGGCAGCGCGCCCGACCCGTACGCCCAGCCCTCCCCCTACGGTCAGCCCGGCCCGTACGGTCAGCCCAACCCGTACGGCGCGCCCGCACCGCAGGCGCCCGCGTACGCCCAGCAGCCCGCCTATGCCCAGCAGCCCGGCTACGGACAGCCCGCGCCCTACGGCGGCCAGCCGGGCTATGGTCAGCAACCTCCGTACGGCGGTCAGCCGGGCTACGGCCAGCAACCCCAATACGGCGCACAACCGGGTTACGGCCAGGCCCAGCCCGGGTACCCCGCACCGCAGGGGTACCCGCCGGCCGGTCAGCCCTATGCCCCGGCGCCCGGCTACGGCCCACCGCCCGGTCAGGCCCCGTCCCCGTACGGTCAGCAGCCGGGTTACCCCTACCGATAGGCCCGCGAACCAGCCCCGGACCGGGCCCTCGCGGGTACCCACACCCCGAGACCCGCGCCGCCACCACCACCAAAGCCGCACCGGCACACCGCAATCCTCAAGCAATTAGCCGAAGTAACTATTCTCACGGCGACGCCGGGAATAGACTCGAAGCGTGGCTGATCAGAGCCGCGACGACGCATGCTAACTGTGTGTGAAAAACCGCCCCGCCGGTGTGCTCTTGCTGGCCGTACCGGTCGGTGCACGCTAGCGTTCCGAGGGTGGCAGTGAGTCTGTTGGGGTTGGCTGGCCGCGCACCGGCCGCACGCGAATCAGGGTTCGCCGCGCATCGAGCCGGGGTCGAGAGACTACTGGCGTCCTACCGCGCCATCCCGCCCGATGCGAACATCCGGCTGGCCAAGAAGACCTCCAATCTCTTCCGCGCGCGAGCGAAGAACCCCGCGCCCGGGCTCGACGTCTCCGGCCTGACGCAGGTCATCGCGGTGGATCCGGAACAGCGCACGGCCGACGTGGCGGGCATGACCACCTACGAGGACCTGGTCGCGGTCACCCTGCAGTACGGACTCGCGCCGCTGGTGGTCCCCCAGCTCAAAACCATCACCCTCGGCGGCGCGGTGACCGGGCTCGGCATCGAGTCCACCTCCTTCCGCAACGGGCTACCGCACGAATCGGTCCTGGAGATCGATGTGCTCACCGGGGCCGGCGAGATCGTGACCGCGACCCCCGACGGCGAGCACGCGGACCTGTTCCGCGGGTTCCCCAACTCCTACGGCACCCTCGGGTACTCCACCCGGCTGAAGATCGAGCTCGAACCGGTGAAACCGTATGTGGCACTGCGCCACATACGGTTTCATGATTTGCGGGAGCTGGAGGCCGCCATGGCGCGAATCGTCTCCGACCGCTCGTACGCCGGGGAGCAGGTCGACTACCTCGACGGCGTGGTGTTCACCGCCGCCGAGAGCTACCTCGTGCTCGGCCGCCAGACCGACGAACCCGGCCCGGTCAGCGACTACACCGGCATGGACATCTTCTACCGGTCCATCCAGCACGACTCCGATCGGCCGGCCCGCGATCGCCTCACGATCGCGGACTATCTCTGGCGCTGGGACACCGACTGGTTCTGGTGCTCGCGGGCGTTCGGGGCGCAGAACCCGAAGATCCGCCGCTTCTGGCCGCAGCGCTACCGGCGCAGCAGCTTCTACTGGAAGCTCATCGCCCTCGATCACCGCTACCACATCGGCGACAAACTCGAGGCCCGCCAGGGTAATCCGCCGCGCGAGCGGGTAGTGCAGGACATAGAGGTGCCCATCGAGCGCACCGCCGACTTCCTGGACTGGTTCTTGCGCGAGATACCCATCGAGCCGATCTGGCTGTGCCCCTTGCGATTGCGCGACGAGGACGGCCCCGAACGCCCCTGGCCGCTCTACCCGCTCGAACCCGGCCGCACCTACGTGAACATCGGGTTCTGGTCCGCCGTGCCCACCACGCCCGGGCAGCAGGACGGCGCCGCCAATCGTGCCATCGAGCGCAAGGTCTCCGAGCTCGACGGCCACAAATCGCTCTACTCGGATTCCTACTACGGACCCGAGGAGTTCGCCGAGCTGTACTACGGCGGCGGCACCTACGCCCGCCTCGCGAAGGACTACAACCCGGATCATCGACTACTCGACCTGTATTCGAAGGCGGTGCAACGCAAGTGACGACGTTCAAGGACCGTTCCGAGGTGTTCGCGGAGCTAGGTACCAAGCTCACGATCGCCGAGATATTCGAGTCGCTCATCGAGGGACCGATGCCCGTGCGCTTCACCGCGTACGACGGCAGCAGCACCGGACCGGCGAATTCCGAGTTCGGGCTCGAGATAGTCAATCCGCGCGGGGTGAACTACGTCGCCAACGCCCCCGGCGATCTGGGTATGGCACGTGCCTACATCTCCGGTGACATGCGCATTCACGGCGCACATCCGGGCGACCCGTACGAGCTGCTCAAGGCCATGGCGAGCATGAAGTTCCGCCGCCCGACCGCCATGCAGCTGGTGGTCATCGCCCGCTCGCTCGGCTGGGAACTGCTCAAGCCGGTCGCCCCGCCGCCGCAGGAGACCCTGCCGCGCTGGCGGCGCATCGCCCTGGAAGGACTGCGGCACTCCAAGACTCGCGACGCCGAGGCGATCCACCACCACTACGACGTCTCGAACACCTTCTACGAGTACGTACTCGGCGATTCGATGACCTACACGTGCGCGGTGTACGGGGACGAGGCGTGGAACCTCGAGCAGGCGCAGGAGAACAAGTACCGGCTCGTGTTCGACAAGCTGAACCTGAAGGTCGGCGACCGGCTCCTCGACATCGGCTGCGGCTGGGGCGGAATGGTGCGCTACGCCGCCAAGCGTGGCGTCCGTGTCATCGGCGCGACACTCTCGGCGGAGCAGGCCGAATGGGCGCAGGCCAGGATCGCGGCGGAGGGCCTGTCCGGGCTGGCCGAGGTGCGGCACTCGGATTACCGTGACATCGCCGAGGATTCGTTCGACGCCGTGTCCTCCATCGGCCTGACCGAGCACATCGGCGTCCACAACTACCCCGCGTACTTCGAGTTCATCCAGTCCAAGCTGCGCGACGGCGGCCTGTTCCTGAACCACTGCATCACCCGCCCGGACAACAAGCACACCAGCAAGGCCGGGGATTTCATCGACCGGTACGTCTTCCCCGACGGCGAGCTCACCGGCTCGGGCCGCATCATCTCCGAGATCCAGAACGTGGGCCTCGAGGTGCTGCACGAGGAGAACCTGCGCCGCCACTACGCCCTGACCCTGGCCGAATGGTGCGACAACCTGGTGAAGAACTGGGACGCCGCGGTCGAGGAGGTCGGCGAGGGCACCGCCAAGGTGTGGGGCCTGTACATGGCCGGCTGTCAGCTCGGCTTCGAGCGCGGCGTGGTGCAGCTGCACCAGGTCCTGGGCGTCAAGAACGGCCCGGACCAGGCCTGGACGGTCCCGCTGCGCCCGTGGTGGCAGCCCTAGGCGAAAGCCTGGATACACCCCCTGAGCACGGTGTACATTCGATACATCACGCGAGTGATGCTGGTGGATGAGGCGCCGCGCCAACGACGCCCCACCCGGTGGGTCACCTAGCCCGCAACCAGCGGACCAAGTGGATTGCTGCCCCGGCAATCGCGGCAATGCTGATCATGACAGCAGCCCG
This sequence comes from Nocardia sp. NPDC055321, assembly GCF_053645575.1. Classification (NCBI taxonomy): domain Bacteria; kingdom Bacillati; phylum Actinomycetota; class Actinomycetes; order Mycobacteriales; family Nocardiaceae; genus Nocardia; species Nocardia sp. NPDC055321. Next base: position 7,982 of record NZ_JBSHMS010000015.1, on the reverse strand, counting down.
GTTGACCGGGGATTCCTCTTTCCTATGGTGTTTTCCCATAGCCCACACCTCCTCCCTGGGCGCGATGTTGGACCACGTCCATCGCCCCTCGAGGGGAGGTGCGCACATGCTATGACAGCAGGTCACCGAAATTCTGCGGATTGCTCAGACCAGCGAATCCAGAAACGCCCGGGGCAACTCCTGTGGATCGGAACCGCCTGTGCCCAGCGACATTTCGGTGCGAAGGGTACGCAGCAGGCCGAGTACGCCGGGCCCCGCGTCCAGCAGGGGGCGGGTCCAGCCGAGGTCGGCGCAGGTGATGACGACAGGTATCAGGACGCTGATCGCCTCGCCCTGCCAGCGGGCGGTGGCCAGGGCCTCGGCCAACAGCAGGGCCGCGTCGAGTTCGGCTCGGGGACGGTTCTTCTCGCGGGTGCGGGCGTGCAGGGCGCGGGCGCGTTTGACCGCGGTATCGGCGTTGCCGAGGGGCGCCAGATCGTCGGCGGGACCGCGATCCTCGCCGCGATAGTGGCGGGCCAGCAGGGCGCGGATCGTGGCGATCTCCTCGGCCTCGACGGCCAGGGCCGCGGCGCCGACGGGGTGGTGGACGGGCCGGATCTGGGGGTCCGCGGCCGGGCTCGGGGTGGGCTGGTCGGCGGGCAGATCGAGCCGGAGGCGTTCGGCCCGGATATGGGCCGCCAGCCGGGTTAGCTTGCGCTCCACGGCTATTCGCGCGCCCTCGTCCAGGCGGGCGGCGGCGGTGTCGGTGTCGCCCAGCACCGCCTTGACCCGCGCGCCCACCACGAAGGTGCTCACCAGGAAGTCGATGGGGCCGACCCGGGCCGAGAGCTGATGGCTCAGATCCAGGAGCCGCTCGGCGCTCTCCAGATCGCCACGGCGGTAGGCCAATTCGCCGAGCAGCGCGCCCGCCACCCGGGCGGGATGTGAACGCGGGCCGGACCGATCGCGGGCTATCTGCCACGCCTGCTCGAAACACGCGGTGGCGGTGGGGATGTCGAGCTGTTCGTAGGCGGCGGCGCCGAGACCGCAGCGGCCGAACACCGCACCGAGCGGATCGCCGGACCGCGCGTGATACGGCTCGGCCCACTCCTGGGTGCTGCGCGCGCCGTCGAAATCGAACTCGCAGAGGCGCACGAACGACGCCAGATTCGCGGCGGTCGACACCGTCCACACGGGCAGCTCGTCCACCAGGCGCAGCGAATCGGTGAGTTGCTCCAGCACGCCGTCGGTGCGATCGCGCGCCACCTTGTCCGCGGCGGCCAGCACGGCGGCCTGGCAGCGCTGGATCACCGCCTCCGAATCCTGCGGCGAGCTGCGGGCCAGCATGTTCGAGAGCCGGCCCAGCGCCGTGCGGGCCGCACCGGACTGCTGGAGGTTCACGTTCGCCCGGGCCAGCGCCATGAGCAGCTTGGAGCGCGACGTCACCTGCTGCACCGGCAGTTTCGACACCGTCCCGAACAGCGTCGCCAGCCGGGACCGATCGATGAGATCCATACCGCCGCTCTCGACGAGGTCGAGGGCGAACTTGAAGTCGGTGGCCGCCATGGCGTGATCGACCGACTGGCGCAGCATCTGGTGTTCGGCGAACCAGCGCGCGGCCTTGCGGTGCAGGGCCTTCACCTGCCCGGGCTGCCCGCGCTCCAGCCGGGCGCGCAGGTACTCGGCGACCATGGGCTGCACGCGGAACCAGCGCGAATCCTCGGACAGCCGGTGCACGAACAGCTCGCGCTCCTCGGCCTGTTCCAGCATCGTCTCCGCGTCCGCCACCCCGCTCAGCGCCGCCGCGAGCGAGGCGTTGACCCGTTCGGGCACCGCGATCGCGCTCAGGAACTCCAGCATCGACGGCTCCAGCTCGCCGAGTACGTTCTCCGCCAGGTACTCCCGTATCGCCCGGCTGTCTCCCGAGAGCCGGGCGATGAGCTGATCGGCGTCGTGCCGGGCGCCGCGCAACGACAGGCTCGCCAGCTGGATCGCCGCGGGCCAGCCGCCGGCCGCGGCGTGAATCTGCTCCACCTGCCGATCGGTGAGGTCCAGGCCGTTGCGATCCACCAGGATCTCCCGGGTCTCGGACTCGGTGAGACTCAGCTGATCGCAGTCGATCTCGACGAGTTCGTCGGCCACCTGCATCCGGCTCAGCGGCAGTCCGGCGCGCTCGCGGCTGGTGACCACGAACCGGAGATGATGACAACCGTTGTCCAGCAACGACTCCAGGACCCGATGCGCGCCCGCGTCGGTGATCCGATGCCAGTCCTCCACCATCACCACCACCGACGACCCGCTCGCGTGCACCTCGTCGATGAGCGCGGAGATCGCGTACGGCACCGCTTCGGCGGGCCGCTCCTCCAGGACCTGCTCCAGCCCCGCGCCGATATCCGGGCGCACCCTGCGAATGGCCGCGATCATGTGCGCGAGCAGCCACACCTCGTGATCGTCGTCGCGGTCGATGCCGAGCCAGGCCACCGCGACCCCGCGATCGGTGAGCTCGGCGCACCACTGGGTGGCCAGGGTGCTCTTGCCGAAACCGGCGGGGCCGTGCAGCACCGCCAGCCTGCGGCGGCCACCCTGGCGCAGCGGTTCCAGCAGCCGCGGTCGCGGCACCGGCTCGCGCGCCGGCGTCGGCGGACGGAATTTCGTTGTGGCCGTTGGCGGTAACGTGTTGCCCGGCGCGGGGAAGTCACCGCTGCCCGCATCGCCGGCCCGGGCCGCGCCGGTCTCCGAGCCCGCGGGCGGGCGCAGGGTCATCGAGCGATGTCGCGAGCCGGGCCGCACCGTTCCGGTGCGCTGGCGCGAAAAATAGCGGCTGTCATCGTAATCGGTGTCCGGACCGGCGACATCACCGTCCAGCAGCGCCATCTCGTCGGGCACCTGCCCGAGATCGCCCTGCACGGTGCGCAACAGCTCGCCGAACTCGACCGCCGAGGCCGGCCGATGCCGCGGATCCGGGGACATGGCGGCCTCGATGGCCGCCGCCACGTCGGCGGGAATGTCCTGCTCGCGCAGGTCCGGCACCGGCTGGCTGGTGATGCGCAGGAACTGCGCGATGATCTTCTCCCCCGACTGCCGCTCGTAGGCGGCGTGCCCGGTCAACAGCGCGAACAACGTGGAGCCGAGGCCGTACACGTCCGAGCGCACGGTGGGCTCCTCGCCCTTGAGCACCTCGGGGGCGGTGAAGGCGGGCGAGCCGCTGATCAGGCTGGTGGAAGTCCGGAATCCGCCCGGTATCCGGGCGATTCCGAAGTCGGTGAGCATCGGCTCGCCGTAGCGGCTCAGCAGCACGTTGGCCGGTTTCACGTCGCGGTGCAGCACCTGCGCGCGATGGGCCGTCTCGATCGCGCCCGCCAGCTTCACCCCGACCCGCAGCGAATCGGACCAGCCGAGCGGGCCGTTGTCCCGGACCAGGCGTTCGAGCGAACCGTGCGTGGCGAAGGGCATCACGATGTACGGCCGGCCGCTGGCGGTCACGTCCACCTGCAGGATGTCGACGATGTTCGGATGCCCGGACAACCGGCCCATCGCGTGTTCCTCGCGCAGGAAACGCTCGCGGCTCTCGTCGTCGATCTCCGAGGACAGCACCTTGACCGCCACGACACGATCCAGCACCCGCTGCGTGCAGCGATAGACCACACCGAAGCCGCCCCGGCCGATCTCCTGCGCCTCGGCCAGCCCCATGGCTTCGAGCTCATCCACGATCGACACGGGAACGTATGCCTCGGTGGCGTTTTCGACTCGGGAAGGCGCTCTCCGGGGGCCTCCCGGGTCAGGCTGTGAGTTCACGTCTCTGCCCACCTCGAACTCGACACGAGCGCACACACCGAACCGACGGGTGGTCCGATGCGCAACCCGTACATATTCCCAACGTAGCGCGGGTTTCGCCGGATCGGGCACGAAACGCCAGCATGGGGACCGGAAAGCACACCGCCCGGGTCACGAGAATCGTGACCCGGGCGGTGCCGGTCGTTGTCAGCGGCGCGGACGCCGCCTCCCGACTACTTGCGCAGCGAGGCCGGAACCTCGAAGCGCTCGCCGAACTTGGCGGCCAGCTCGTCGGCGCGCGCCACGAAGCCGGCGGTGCCGCCCGGGTAGCCGACGATGAACTGGTGCACGCCACCGGTCCAGGCCGGGTAGCCGATGCCGAAGATCGAGCCGATGTTGGCGTCGGCGGTGGTGGTGAGCACACCCTCGTCGAAGCACTTCTGGGTCTCGATGGCCTCGATGAAGAGCATGCGGTCCTTCAGGTCCTGCAGGGTGACGCCCTCGGGGAGCTCACGCTGGGAACCGAAGGCGTCGCGCAGACCCTCCCAGATGCCGGCGGTCTTGCCGTCGACGTAGTTGTAGAAGCCGGCGCCGTGCAGCTTGCCCTTGCGATCGAACTTGTCGATCATGGTGCCGATCACGTTGCCCGAGGCCAGCGACGCCGCGGAGATGACCTTGCCCTCGGCCTCGGCCGCGGCACGGGTCTCCTTGAAGATCTTCTGCATGGTCTCGAAGTTGAGCTCGTCGCTCAGCTTCAGCGGCGCGGCCGGGTAGCCCGCCTGCAGGCCGACCTGCTCGATCGTCTGCGGATCGATGTTCTCCTCGAGCATCATGATGGCCTCGTTGATGAACGTGCCGATGACGCGAGAGGTGAAGAAGCCGCGGCTGTCGTTGACCACGATCGGGGTCTTGCGGATCGCCAGGGTGTAGTCGTACACGCGGGCCAGCGCCTCGTCGGAGGTCTTCTCGCCCTTGATGATCTCGACCAGCGGCATCTTGTCCACGGGGGAGAAGAAGTGGATGCCGATGAAGTCCTCGGACCGCTTCACACCGTTGGCCAGCAGGGTGATGGGCAGGGTCGAGGTGTTCGAGCCCAGCAGCGCGTCGGCGTCGACGATGTCCTCGATCTCGCCGAAGACCTTGGCCTTGAGCTCGGGGTTCTCGAAGACGGCCTCGATGACGAAGTCGACACCGGCGAAGTCGGCGGCGTCGGCCGACGGCTTGATGCGGGCGAGCAGCGCGGCGGACTTCTCCGGCGTGGTCTTGCCACGCGAGAGAGCCTTCTCCTCGAGCTTCTCGGAGTAGTTCTTGCCGCGATCGGCGGCTTCCTGGGTGACGTCCTTGAGGACGACCTCGTAGCCGGCCTTGGCGGAGACGTACGCGATGCCCGCGCCCATCATGCCCGCGCCGACGACGCCGATCTTCTTGATCTCACGCTTGGGCACGTCCTTGGGACGCGAACCACCGTTGTTGATCGACTGCAGGTCGAAGAAGAACGCCTGGATCATGTTCTTCGCAACCGGGCCGGTCAGCAGGGAGACGAAGTAGCGCGACTCGATGAGCGAGGCGTTGTCGAAATCGACCTGCGCGCCCTCGACGGCCGCGGACATGATCGCGCGCGGCGCGGGCATGTTCTGGCCCTTGATCTGCTTGCGCAGGTTGGCCGGGAAGGCCGGGAGGTTCGCGGCCAGGGCCGGGGTGGACGGGGTGCCGCCGGGGATCTTGTAGCCCTTGACGTCCCAGGGCTGCACGCCCTTGTCCGGGTTGGCCTTGATCCACGCCTTGGCGGCGGGGACGAGCTCCTCGACCGAGCCGACGACCTCGTGGATCAGGCCGGTGGCCTTGGCCTTGGCCGGGGTGAACTTGTTGCCCTGCAGCAGGACACCCATCAGGCCGTTGGCGATGCCGAGCATGCGGGTGATGCGGGTGACGCCGCCACCGGCCGGGAGCAGGCCGAGGGACACCTCGGGCAGGCCCAGCTGGACGCCCTTGACGTCGGCCGCGATGCGGTAGTGGGTCGCGAGGGTGATCTCCAGGCCGCCGCCGAGGGCCGCGCCGTTGATCGCCGAGACGACGGGCTTGCCGAGGGTCTCCAGGCGACGCAGGTCGCCCTTGATGGAGGTGAGCTCCTCCATGATGTCCGCCGCGTTCTCCGGGGTGGTCTTCATCATGTTCTTGAGGTCACCGCCGGCGAAGAAGGTCTTCTTCGCGGAGGTCAGCACGACACCGGTGATGTCGTCCTTCTCGGCCACGAGGCGATCGACGGTCGCCTTCATGGAGTCCTTGTACAGCTGGTTCATGGTGTTGGCGCCCTGGTTGGGGTCGTCCATGGTCAGCACGACGATGCCGTCGGCGTCCTTTTCCCAGCCGATCATGTTCTCGGTCATAGTTTTTGGTTCTCCTAGAGAAAAGTCGGTGGGCGTTAGACGCGCTCGATGATGGTGGCGACACCCATGCCGCCGCCGATGCACAGGGTGACCAGCGCGTAACGCGCGTTGCGACGGATCAGCTCGTCGACCATGGTGCCGGTGATCATCGCGCCGGTGGCGCCCAGCGGGTGGCCCATGGCGATCGCGCCGCCGTTGACGTTCAGCTTCTCGTCCGGGATGTTCAGGTCCTTCTGGAACTTCAGAACGACCGAGGCGAACGCCTCGTTGATCTCGAACAGGTCGATGTCGTCAACCGTCAGACCGGCCTTGGCCAGCGCCTTGAAGGCGGCCGGGGTCGGACCGGTGAGCATGATGGTGGCGTCGGCGCCGGAGGTGGCGGTGGCCACGATGCGGGCGCGCGGGGTCAGGCCCGAGGCCTTGCCGGCGTCCTCGTTGCCGACGAGCACGAGGGCCGCGCCGTCGACGATGCCCGAGGAGTTACCACCGTGGTGCACGTGGTCGATCTTCTCGACGTAGGTGTAGCGCTGCATGGCGACGGCGTCGAAGCCGCCCATCTCGCCGATGCCGGCGAAGGCCGGGTTCAGCTTGCCCAGGTCGGCGGCGGTGGTGCCGGGACGCATGTGCTCGTCGTTGTCGAGCACGGTCAGGCCGTTGATGTCCTTGACCGGAACGACGGAGTTGGCGAAGTAGCCGTTCTTCCAGGCGTTCTCGGCCAGGTCCTGCGAGCGCACGGCGTAGGCGTCGACGTCATCGCGGGTGAAGCCCTCGATGGTCGCGATGAGGTCGGCCGAGATGCCCTGCGGGACGATGTAGGCGTCGTAGCTGGTGGCGGGATCCATGAACATCGCGCCGCCGTCGGAGCCCATCGGCACGCGGGACATGGACTCGACGCCACCGGCGATGACCAGGTCGTCGAAGCCGGAGCGGACCTTCTGCGCGGCCAGGTTCACGGCCTCGAGGCCGGAGGCGCAGAAGCGGTTGATCTGGATGCCGCCGACGGTGTCGGGCAGGCCGGCGGTGAGCACGAGGGTGCGGGCGATGTCGGCGCCCTGGTCACCCACGGGGGAAACAACACCCAGGATGATGTCCGAGATCCGATCCTCATCGAGGTTCGGGAAGCGGTTCCGCAGCTCAGCGACCAGACCGGTGGTCAGATCGATGGGCTTGACCGAGTGCAGCGACCCCTTCTTGTTGCGGCCGCGCGGGGTGCGGATGGCCTCGTAAATGTAGGCCTCTGTGGTCATATCGGAGTGTTTCCTTCCTTAAGGTGCGCCGTCACCGCGTTGTGCGGTCAGCACGTAGCCATAACCTCGCCGACCGGCCGTTCGGCCAGCCGTCCTGACGCTGTACAAACAGCGGCACGAACCGGTCGGCACGGCTCAGGTAACCCGTACGCCTGGGCATACCTTAGAACCTCGCCGAACCGATACTCGCGGCCACCCGATCATAGTACCGCCCGATGCGAACTCCGGTTAACTTAATCCGTCTCACAGGGCAACTGTCAACCCTCCAGTGGAGTAGCGCCCAATTCCGACCGCAGGAGTTCCAAGGCCACATCATCCGGGTCGCGGCGCTCTTCGGCGGGGACCGGCACGGCCGCGGCGGCGAGCAGCTCCCGCTCCTCTTCCTCTGTAGTAGCAGGTGGGACGCCGTCATAACCTACCGGCGAGTAGTCCGAAGGCCCCGGGTCGTCGGGAAGGTCGGGCCCGTCGGGTAGCGGAATATCGTCGTCCGGCGGCGTGTTTCGCAGCGCCGCGCCGCCGCGGGTGAACACCCGCTCGGGCGCCGCGGGCGCGGGTTCCGCCGGGCGTTCCGGCGCGGGTGCGGGCGCCGCCGCCT